>NZ_JAZHOC010000046.1:0-47533 GCF_036553575.1 Methylobacter sp. Wu1
TCCTGCTTCCCTGCAGTCGTCGGCAACTGCTCCCTGCGTTGCTCTATCTCCTGCTTCCCTGCAGTCGTCGGCAACTGCTCCCTGCGTTGCTCTACCCCTTGCTTCCCTACTGTTGCTGACAACTGCGCCTTGAGCCGTTCTACCTCCTGCATACTTGCGGAGATATCCGCTGCATTCTCACGATCGTCCTTGGCAGGCACATCAACCAGCAAGGCTTCCAATCCTCTACCCAGTCCACGTTTTTTTGAAGTCATGACTTATTTTTTTTCTTTCTTGATCATTTCATTTGCCAATGCCATATAGGACTTGGCGCCCCGCGATGTTTTATCATAAGTCAATACCGGCACGCCATGGCTTGGCGCTTCGGCCAAACGAATATTCCTTGGTATGCAGGTCCGGAATACCTGATCGCCGAAATACCGGATCAATTGCTCTGAAACATCCTTGGTCAGACGGTTTCTGTCGTCAAACATCGTGCGCACTATGCCTTCCAGATGCAATTCCGGATTGACGGTTTCCTGAATGTTTTTCAGCGTACTCATCAATGCGGACAGGCCTTCCAGGGCATAATATTCACATTGCATCGGAATCAACAGACTATCTGCCGCCACCATCGCATTCAACGTCAGCATATTCAAGGACGGCGGACAATCGATCAGAATATAATCATATTGCCCTTTAATCTGTATTAGCGCATCGGCAAGACGCTGCTCCTTGCGCTCCGCCTTCATCAGCTGCACTTCGGCGGCGGTCAAATCGGCATTGCCCGGGATAATCGAAAAACCGATAGTCGGCATATTAATCACCGTTTCCGCTACCGGCACATCTTCCATCAATAAATCGTAACTGGAATAGCTGACGTCCTGCTTGTCGACGCCGCAGCCCATGGCTGCATTGCCTTGCGGATCAAGATCCACCAGCAGCACGCGCCGCTTTAAGGCCGCCAATGATGCCGCCAGATTGACGCTGCTGGTTGTTTTACCGACGCCGCCTTTTTGATTGGTTACGGCTATTACTTTTGCCACTACTTCTTTACCTCAGTCTATTCTAGTGATTCTATTCGAACCAGACATCTTTCAGCTTCTATTCCCGGAACTTGTACAGGTATCACCGTTGTTTTTTGCGGCATGTGCTCCAATTCCGCATCCGGGCTTTGACCTTTCATCGCCAGCACCACGCCGCCCTTGCCGAGCAGATGTCCCGTCAATTCAACAATGGCCGGCAAACTAGCAAACGCGCGCGTGATCACGGTATTGAATCTGTTCTCAGGACGATACTGTTCCACGCGGCTGTGGCAAACGGTTACGTTTTTAAGCTTTAATTCCAAAACTGCCTGCTGCACGAATCGGGTCTTTTTGGCATTGCTGTCCAGCAGGACAAATTCGATTTCAGGCAGGCAGATTGCCAATGGAATGCCAGGCAATCCGGCTCCGGTTCCGATATCGATCACGCGTTGGCCTTCGACGAACTCAAGAACAGCCAGGCTATCGAGCAAATGCAGCCGAACCATCTCTTCCCGGTTGCGTATCGCGGTCAGATTATAGGCTTTATTCCACTTTTCGATCAGCTTTATAAAGCCGAGCAGGCGCTCGATCTTATCCTCATCAACGGATAGACGCAAAGACTCGACCCCTGCAGTCAGGATTTCACGGCAGGCATCCATCAGGCGCTTTTCTTCTTCAGGTAAACCAACAACAGCGAAATGGCAGCCGGCGTAATGCCGGGAATACGCGATGCCTGACCTAAAGTCTCAGGCCGGTGATTCTTAAGCTTTTCGCTAACTTCATTGGAAAGGCCCGGCACGCCTTTATAGTCGATTGCCTCGGGCAGCCGCAGGTGATCATAGCGCAGCGCTTTGTCTATCTCCGTTTGCTGCCTGTCTATGTAACCGGCATATTTGGCCTGAATTTCAACCTGCTCGGCGACCTGCTCAGGCACGGCCTCATCAGCCCCTAAAAACGACAACAGCCGGTTGATGTCGACTTCCGGCCGGCGCAGTAAATCCATCAAATTGCTTTCGCGCAGCAAAGGCTTGCCCCAGTATTCGGCGACTTGTCCGGCTGCCTCGGTTTCAGCCCTGACCCATCGCTTTTTCAGGTCGCCCTGCAGCTTGGCGATGGCTTCGCGCTTGGTTTCGAAAGCCTGCCAGCGCTCATCGTCGACCAGACCGAGTTCACGGCCTTTCTCCGTCAAGCGCAGATCGGCATTGTCTTCCCGCAACAACAGCCTATATTCGGCACGGCTGGTGAACATGCGGTACGGCTCTTGCGTGCCGCGCGTGATCAGATCGTCAATCATGACGCCGATATAAGCCTCGTCGCGCCCTGGGCACCAGCTCTCCAGTCCCTGCACCAGGCGCGCCGCATTTAGGCCGGCGATCAGCCCCTGCGCAGCCGCTTCTTCATAACCGGTCGTGCCGTTGATCTGTCCTGCGAAAAACAGCGCCTGCATGTGTTTGGTTTCCAGCGAGAATTTCAGATCTCGCGGGTCAAAGAAGTCATATTCAATGGCGTAGCCGGGGCGCAAGATCTCGGCATTCTCAAAGCCCAGCATCGAACGCACGAGTTCATACTGGACATCGAAAGGCAAACTGGTGGAGATGCCGTTCGGATAGATTTCATGCGTATCCAGCCCTTCCGGCTCGACAAAAATCTGATGCGAATCCCGATCGGCAAAACGCACGATTTTGTCTTCGATGGACGGGCAGTAACGCGGGCCGATGCCTTCTATGATGCCCGAATACAGCGGCGAGCGATCCAGGCCGGAGCGGATGATGTCGTGGGTCCTGCCGTTAGTGCGCGTTATGTGGCAGGGGATCTGCCGCGGGTGTTGTTCGCGCTTGCCTAGAAAGGAGAACACCGGCACCGGGTCATCGCCGTGCTGCACTTCCAATTTGCTGAAATCGATCGTGCGGCCGTCGATGCGCGGCGGCGTGCCGGTTTTCAAACGGTCGATGCGGAAGGGCAATTCGCGCAGGCGCTCGGCCAGGGCAATCGAGGCCGCATCGCCGGCCCGGCCGCCGCTGTAATTTTCCAGGCCGATGTGGATTTTGCCGGCCAGAAAAGTCCCGGCCGTCAAGACTACGGCTCTGGCTGCAAAGCTCAAGCCCATTTGAGTTTTAACGCCGACCACTCTGTCGCCTTCCACCATCAGATCGGATACGGTCTGCTGAAATATGGACAGGTTGGGCTGGTTTTCCAGCGCGCTTCTGACCGCCTGCTTATAGAGTTTACGGTCAGCCTGAGCGCGCGTGGCTCTAACCGCAGGGCCTTTGCTAGCGTTCAGGGTACGGAACTGAATGCCGCCGAGGTCAATGGCCTGCGCCATAATCCCGCCCAGCGCATCCACTTCTTTGACCAGATGGCCCTTACCGATGCCGCCGATGGCGGGGTTGCAGCTCATTTGCCCGAGGGTGTCGATATTTTGCGTCAACAGCAGTGTTTTCGCGCCGCACCGGGCCGCCGCCAGCGCAGCTTCGGTACCCGCATGACCACCGCCGACAACAATGACATCAAAATCTTTTTTGAATTTCACAAGCGTTATGTACTCTAATAAAAGCTATAATAATGCGTTGTATATATTATACAAACTCTACTCTATTATAAGGGGAAAATCATGAAAAAACGTAAAAATCGGAGCGAACTTGAAGCGCTGCCAATGCAGAACCCTGTCGCGAAGTTCGCGCATCAGTTCAACAAGGCGCAAACCTTTCGCGATAAAAGCAAATACAGCCGTAAAGCCAAGCACGCAAAACAGGAGGTTTTTCCGATAACATGGTTCAGTGCTATCGGAAAAACCTCCTGTTTCAATCCATCAACCGCTCTTAGCGTCTTCTGGACTGATCCGCTTTTTGGCTGGCGCATTTGATGCACATAGTGGAATAAGGCAAGGCTTTCAGCCGCTCCTTATTGATCGGTTCTCCGCACACAACACAGATGCCGTATTCGCCGCTGTCTATTCTGGCAATGGCCTGCTTGACCTTTTCTATTTCCGCCCGAGTCACGTTGCCCAGATAATCCTGGACTTCATCATCTTCCTTCTGCGTCACCTGTTCGGCAAAATCCTTTTCCAAAGGCTCATCCGCATGTTTGACATGATTGGTAATTTTGGCCAGACGCTCATCCAGATCTTCCAGCATTTCTATCAGATTTCTGCGTATCTCTTCGTATTCTTTCATATAAATCCTTGCTTCTTCGCTTTGAATCCTGCTTAAATCAGAAGCTTGCTCTATACTACAAAACAGGCTTTACCCTAATGGAGTCATATAAGACCTCATTCAACCCAGCATGTATCACCACTTATGCAAAATGCAATCAATCAGCTACTGGATGCAGCCAATCAAATTATTCTCGGCAAGCAACGCCAAATCCGCCTTGCATTGTGCTGTCTGCTAGCGCGCGGCCATCTGTTGATCGAAGACATGCCCGGCGTCGGCAAGACCACGCTGGCGCATACGATGGCGACACTGCTAGGGCTGAATTATCAACGCATACAATTTACCAGCGATATATTGCCAGCCGACATTCTAGGCAGCTCAATCTTTGATACCCAAAACCACGCGTTTAAGTTTCATGCCGGCCCGATTTTTAATCAAATGATATTGGCCGATGAAATTAACCGTTCTACGCCCAAAGCGCAAAGCGCGCTGTTGGAGGCGATGGAAGAGCGCCAGGTTACGATTGAAGGCAAGACCTATGAATTGCCGCAACCTTTTTTCGTTATTGCCACACAAAACCCGTCGCACCAGATCGGCACGTTTCCTCTGCCCGAGTCGCAACTGGACCGGTTCCTGATGCGCATAGAGCTCGGTTACCCTGATCCTGATGCCGAAAGAGCCCTGCTGACCGGCAAAAGCCGGCACAGCCTGATCGAGTCGCTCGAAGTGCGCTTGCCGCCCGAACAACTGTCGCAAGTGCAGCAGGCTGTCACGCAAGTTTATGCCTCTCCCGCCTTATTGGATTATTTACAAGCCATTATCGCCTATACGCGCGAATCGCCGGATTATCATTGCGGCTTATCCCCACGCGCCGGGTTAGCGCTGCTTACCGCCGCAAAAGCCTGGGCTTTTATGGACAGCCGTGATGCAGTTATTCCGGAAGATATCCAGGCCGTACTGGCCGCCGTGGCCGGCCATCGCTTGAGATCCGGCCACAGCCATTCGGAAACCATCGTTGCGCCTTTGTTAGAAAAAGTGGCAATCCATTGAGTTCAATATCATTCAATGAACGTTGGCGCCGCAGCCGGTTTATCGCTGGTGAAAAAGCCACCGATGAACCTGTGGCGCTGAATCATCGGCGCATCTTCATTCTGCCGACACAACGCGGACTGGGCTTCCTGGCATTGAACCTGCTGTTATTGCTTGTGGCCTTTATCTATAACAACAACCTGGCCTATCTGCTGACTTTTTTGCTGGCCAGCGTCTTCTTTGTGACCATCCTGCACAGCTTTAATTCACTGTCCGGCCTGGTTCTGCAGAAAGGTCACAGCAAACCCGTGTTTGCGGAAGAGGCCGCAGGGTTCGACATTCACATCAATAATCCAACCCCGATCGAGCGCCACAACCTGCAACTGACACTGAAAAAAACCGCAGCCCTAACACTGGCGGCACACAGCAAAGGCTTGGTTACGCTATATTCGACGACAGAAAAAAGAGGCTGGCATGAAGCCGGCGCCGTCACGATAGCGAGCACTTATCCCTTGGGGCTGTTTCGCGCCTGGTCGCCGGTGCGGCTGAATCTCAAGGTGCTGGTTTATCCAAAGCCCGCCGGCGCTGACCGCCCGTTACCGGAGTCATCATCGCTACAATCCGGGCAAGGATTCAATAAAAACGGCGCGGATGATTTTTACGGTATACACGAATATCAGGCCGGTGACCCGATCAAGCACATACACTGGAAAGCCTTTGCCAAAGGGCAGGGCCTGTTCAGCAAGCAATACGGCGGAGAAGAACCGACCGAAATCTGGCTCGCATACGATGCGGCGGCGGGTCATGTCGAAGAGCGCTTGAGCCAGCTGTGCCGCTGGGTGATCGATGCCGACAGAGCCGGCATCGATTATGGCTTATCGCTTCCCGGCCATAAGGTGGCGCCCGGCCATGGTCCCGTTCATAGCCAAAAATGCCTGGAAGCACTGGCGCTGTTTTGAACATCATGCGCAGCAAATTCAATAAGAGCGTTCTGATTTTCCTGCTTTCGTCCATCGGACTGATCGTTTTTCCGCATGTTTATCACCTGCCTGCTGCCGTCCTGAGCTTTTTTTTCCTGATTTTGAGCTGGCGTTTTGCCGGCATCTGGAAGCCCGACTGGCTGCCTGGAACCTGGTTTGTCCTGCTGCTGACTATCCTCGGCGTAGGACTGCTGTACAGCCAGCATCACAGCCTGCTCGGACGTGATCCGGGCACCAGCCTGTTCGTTATCGGCCTGGCGCTCAAATTACTGGAAATCAAGACCGAACGCGACATCTATCTGATTACTTATCTGGCTTTCATCGTCGCCGCCTCGCAGTTCTTGTATGAGCAAAACATCCTGGTGGGCGTTTATATCGTGGCCGTCTGCTGCGTGCTGTTTGCGACGCTGGTCAGTATTAACAGCCTGCGGCCGCGGACACTGCCGGCCTTGAAAACGGCGGCCGTGATCATGGCGCAGGCCCTGCCGATTGCAGGCGTGCTGTTCATTCTGTTTCCGCGCATTGAAGCGCCGCGCTTGCTGCTGCTTAACGAAAATCATCAAACCAAATCCGGCTTGAGCGACAGTATCGAGCCGGGCTCCATCAGCAATCTCGGTTTATCGGACGAACTGGTATTCCGGGTTAAATTCAAAGGCGCCTTGCCGCCGCCGGCACAGCGCTACTGGCGCGGGCCAGTCATGACCCATACGGATGGACGGCTTTGGACCCAGTCAGTGCACAAGGATTTTAAAAGATTTCTCGATAAGCCTAAGTTTACCGGTGCCGGCTATCAATATACTTTGCTGATGGAGCCGCAAGACAAACCCTGGGTTTTTGCGCTGGATATAGCAGCCGAATACCAGTCGCCCGCAAGCCTGAACGCCAACTATCAACTCGTCAGCGAAGAAGCGTTTGGTAAACGCGCCGAGTATAAAGTGACGTCATATACGCAATACAACACCGGCTATATCACGAAAACCGAATATCAAGACGCAACGCAGCTGCCCGGCGAACCGTCCGAGAAAATCAATCAACTGGTCCGGCAACTGCACGGTTTTGACAGCCCGCCCGAAACCTATATTCAGCAATTGCTGAGTCATTTCAAAAAAGAAGACTTTCATTACACGTTGACGCCGCCGTTGATGGAGGAAAATCCGATTGAAACCTTCCTGTTTGAAACGCGCTACGGCTTTTGCAGCCATTATGCGGCGGCATTCGTTTATTTAATGCGTGCCGCGGATATCCCGGCGCGCATCGTAACCGGCTATCAGGGCGGCGAACTGAACAAGATCGGCAATTTTCTGGAAATAAGACAAGCCCATGCCCACGCCTGGACTGAAGTCTGGCTGCAGGACAAAGGCTGGGTTCGGATTGATCCGACGGCGGCCATTGCGCCGGAAAGAATCGAGCAGGATGTCAATGTCGATCAACAGGTCGCCAGCGGCATTGTCACGTTTGTCAGTCCCAATAGCCAAAAATTGGTGGCGTCCGATTGGCTGAAACAGGCGCATCAGCTTTGGAATAGCGCCGATTACAGCTGGCAGCGCTGGGTCATCAACTATAACAGCATGAGTCAACTGCAACTCTTATCGTGGTGGGGCATACAGAACGCCAAAACCATGCTGTACAGCATGCTCGGCCTGATCGCCTTGATGACAGCGGTACTGAGCTGGTTTCTGCTGCGCCGGAAACCCAGAAAGACCGACAGAGCTTTGCGCCTCTATCACCGGTTCTGCAACAAGCTTACCCACCAGGGCTTCGCCAGAAGCGAAAGCGAAGGCGCAAGGGATTTTGCCGAACGGGTGAAAGCAAAGCTGCCCGAAAAGTCGGCACAGATCGACCAGATCACAGACGTGTTCATCAAGCTGCGCTACGGCCAGGCTTCAGGTCCGGAAGACCTGAAGCAGTTGCATAGGCTGGTCATGCGGTTCAAGGCCGGCGATTAGCTTCGTAGCCGGGTTTAAGGGCGACTGTCCAAAAAGCCGCCCTTATCATTCAACGGCTATTCGACTTTTTCGACCTCGAAGACAATACCGCGGATAGCCGTGATTCTTACCTTGGTATTGATATCGCAGTCTTCGCCATGCACCTTCCAGATCGAGTCATCGACTTTGATCTTGCCCTGCCCATTCACGATCGGCTCATACAGGCTGAATACCCTGCCGATATACTGCGCGCCTCGCCTGTTCAGCAAGGGCTGATCCGATACGATAGGATGCTTTTTTGCATAATACTGACCGGCGACGATGGCCAATACCGACAATACCGAGAATACGCCCAGCTGAATGTCCAGGCTGATGGACGGCATCAGCAACAGCAGACAGCCCGTTACGAACCCCGCGGCCGCCATCCACAGAAAGAAAAAGCCGGGCGCCAGCACTTCGATGATCAGCAGTATCAGCGCCGCCACCCACCAATACCAAAAAACAATTTCCAGATTCGCCATGCTGCAACCTCTAGGCCGGAGGATTGGCTTTCGCCATCGCTTCTTTCGCCAGTTCCGAAATGCCGCCGATAGCGCCGATCACGTTCGATGACTCCAGCGGCATGAAAATCAGCTTGCTGTTGCCGGCCGCGGCGATATGCTGCAAGGATTCGATGTATTTTTGCGCGACGAAATAATTCACGGCCTGGATGTCGCCCTGGCTGATCGCTTCCGATACCATCAAAGTCGCTTTGGCTTCCGCCTGAGCCAGACGCTCCCGGGCCTCGGCCTCGCGGAATGCCGCTTCCTTCCGGCCCTCGGCTTCCAGAATGGCGGCCTGCTTCTCGCCTTCGGCGCGCAGGATTTCCGACTGTCGCGCGCCTTCCGCCTCGAGAATGGATGCGCGTTTCAAGCGCTCGGCTTTCATCTGCCGGCCCATTGCTTCAACCAGATCCTTGGGCGGCGCGATATCCTTGATTTCAATGCGCGTGACCTTGATGCCCCAGGGCGTCGTGGCATCGTCGACCACGGTTAATAACCGCGCATTGATATCATCGCGGCGCGACAGCAATTCATCCAGGTCCATCGATCCCATGACCGTACGGATATTGGTCATGA
The DNA here is from genome assembly GCF_036553575.1 of Methylobacter sp. Wu1. NCBI lineage: Bacteria > Pseudomonadati > Pseudomonadota > Gammaproteobacteria > Methylococcales > Methylococcaceae > Methylobacter > Methylobacter sp. Wu1. The sequence continues at coordinate 9,209 of NZ_JAZHOC010000046.1, forward strand.
CCAGATTCAGGATGGCCCAGTCCAGCTTGCTGACTTCATAAGCGGCTTTCGCGGCATCCATGACCTGATAAAAAACCACGCCGTCGACCGTGACCATGGCGTTATCCTTGGTGATGACTTCCTGCGAAGGCACGTCCATGACCTGCTCCATCATGATCATCTTATTGCCGATGCGGTCTATGACCGGCATGATGATATTCAGTCCCGGCGTCAGCGTAGTGGTGTATCTGCCGAAGCGCTCGACCGTATATTCCATGCCCTGAGGCACGGATTTAACGCTCATGAACACCAGCACCACGGCAAAAGCCAGTAACGCTAAGAAAAACCCACTCATACACCCCCCTTATTTTATTTGCGAAAAAACTTGCCCGGCGCTCTGTTTGACATCTCTGTGCCGTTTCATGAACTCTTGCCGGCAAAGCCGGATACCGGGTTTTGAAATGCGGCCGTTCTGAATGAAGCCACAGTAAATTTTCGGAATCAAATCGATGAAACCTTTAAAATAATCGGCTGTGGTGAAATAACCGCTTGATTAATAATAATGCAACTTCATCGAAATGTAAGTTAATGGGTAAACAGCAATGATGATATACGCCGCTTTTAATATCGGAATCCTGACGATACTCTTTTTCGTTATCGGCATGATTAAGCCGCAATGGCCTTTATTCTTTCTGAAGAAACCGGATCGCTTCCTGATTCTCATGATCACGACCGTATTATTCATGATAACCATGACGCTTTACGGAGAAGGCAACCGGCGGGCAAAACTGGAACAGACCCCCAAACATTCTCTGTCTCAAGACGCCGCGCCGGTTCCGGTGCCTGAACCGGCGCCAGCCAAACCGGCCGAATAAAACTAAAATAAATCGGCCAATCTTTAAGAAGAACACAGAGTCTGACTCTGCGTTCTTCTTGGACAGACACATTCTTTATATGGCGCCGCACGCAGTGCCTGAACAGCCTAAATGCCGGCGATAAATCCTGCCGCCTCTATCCCGGCAATTGCGCAACGCTCGTCCTGATCGGACACATCGCCGCTGATGCCGACCGCGCCTATCAGGTTATTGCTCTCATCGCGGATCAGAACGCCGCCCGGAACCGGCATGATTCTGCCATCGGTCATGCCGACCAAGGCGCTCATAAAATCCGGCCGCTGTTCCGCCACGGCTTCCAGGCTGCGTGATGAAATACCCATGTTGACCGCGCCCCAGGCTTTGGCTGTGGCAATCTGCTGCCTGATCACGGTGGCGCCGTCTTCTCTCTGCATGGCTTTTAAATGACCGGCCTCATCCAGAACGACTACGGTCAGCGGCGCCAGCTTTAATTGCCGGGCTTTACGGGTGGCTCCTTGTATGATTTGGTTGGCTTTTTCCAGTGTCAGTTTCATAGGCAAATCTCTCATTGAATACCTGTTGTTGTTATAGAAAAACACCTTAGATGCCGGCTAAGCTATCAGCAAGCCGGATTAGCTGTAATATAACGCGATTATTCCGTCTCGGCCAATGATTGGAGTCAGTACCAAGGCAGGGTTGGTCATTATCAATATTAGCAAAGGCTTCAATTTGCGCGTTATCCTGGGCTACTTTAACAACGACTGCAAATGCTCCCAGACTTTATCCGCAATCATCGGCTGCGCTTTGGCATTGGGATGCAGGCCGTCCGGCTGCATCAATTCCTTCACCAGCGCGACATCCTCGAGAATAAAAGGCATATACGGCACACCCAGTTCTTTCGATAATTGCGGATAAACATCATAAAACATCTCGGTATAGCGCTTGCCGTAATTCGGCGGAATTCTCATGCTCAATAGCAGGACTTTTGCGCCGGCGTTCCGGGCGCGCTGCGTGATTTCAGCCAGATTGTCTTTCATCAGCTTGGGCGGCAGGCCGCGCAAGCCGTCATTGGCGCCCAGCTCCACGAGCACGACATCGGGTTTATGCGCAGCCAAAATCTTATCTATGCGCGCCAGACCGCCGGCCGTCGTATCGCCGCTGATGCTGGCATTGATGACTTCGTAAGGGCTGTCTGCCTGAGACAGCTTGTTCTGCAACAAAGCCACCCAGCCTTGTTTGACTTCAATTCCGTAGCCGGCACTGATACTATCTCCGAGTACGACAATCGATTTGGCCAAAGCCGTCATGGGCATTAGCGAAACTATCAAGGCAAATAAAAACCTAATCATTATGCATCCTCAAGCTGATAAAACATCCACGCATCTTATAGTAACGAAACAGCTCGGTAAATCGGTCCAGACTTCCGATGGCCCGTTACAGATCCTGTCCTCGATCGATTTAGCCATCAGCGCCGGCGAAAGCATCGCCATTATCGGCGAATCCGGTTCGGGCAAATCCACCTTGATCAGCCTGCTGGCCGGCCTGGACACACCCAGCGAAGGTTCCATTACGCTGAACGGCAAGATCATCACGGTCATGAACGAAGACGGCAGGGCGGCCCTGCGCAACGAGCTGATCGGCTTCGTCTTCCAGTCCTTTCAATTGCTGCCCGGCCTGACGGCGCTCGAAAACGTCATGCTGCCGCTGGAGCTCAGCGGCGACAAGAACGCCAAAGCCTCGGCCACGGCCCTGCTCGACAGGGTCGGCCTGTCGCACCGGTTGTCGCACACCCCCAAACAATTGTCAGGCGGCGAACAGCAGCGCGTGGCCCTGGCCCGGGCGTTCGTCACGGAGCCGGCCATTCTGTTCGCCGACGAACCGACCGGCAACCTGGACAGCAAAACCGGCGAGCACATCATTGATTTGCTGTTCGAGCTGAACCAGGAAAACCGGACCACACTGATCCTGGTTACGCATGACCCGGCACTGGCCGCACGCTGCCAGCGCACCATCAGACTGGAAGCAGGACGTATCCTATGAGCCGTTTTACTTTGGCATTGCGATTGTTATGGCGGGACAGCCGCTCCGGCGAACTGACCATACTGGTATTGGCCCTAATCATTGCGGTCACGAGTTCGACGGCCATCTCGCTGTTCGCCGACCGCCTGCAGCGCACGATGACCGGCCAGGCGGCCGATTTTCTGGCCGCCGATCTGGTCATCTCAAGCACGGCCCCGATTCCCGACCTCTGGCTCGCCAAGGCCAGCCAGCTCAAGCTGACCCAGGCCCAGACAGTCGAATTTTCCAGCGTGCTGATAGAAAACGATGAATTGCTGCTGGCCGGCCTCAAGTCCGTCAGCGCCTTATATCCATTGCGAGGCCATCTGAAAACCACGACTTCGGATTACTCGGCCGAAACGAGCGTCGATAAAGGCCCGGACCCCGGCACGGCTTGGGTCGACAAGCGTGTTCTGTCTGCGCTGAAACTCAAACTGGGCGATCCCTTGACCGTCGGCGAAAAAAAACTGACCATCAGCCGCATCATTACTTATGAGCCCGACAAACGCGGCGATTTTTACAGCTTCTCGCCGCGCGTCATGATCAACCAGCAGGACCTCGAAGCCACCGGCGTCATCCAGCCCGGCAGCCATGTGCATTATTTCTTTCAGTTCAGCGGCGACAGCAAGTCCCTGGCCGCCTTCAACCGCTGGGTCAAACCGCTGCTGAATCCGTCGCAACGGCTGATGGACATCCATGAAGACCGGCCGGAGCTGGGCTCGGCACTGGAGCGCGCCGAGCGTTATCTGGGCCTGTCGAGCATCGTCGTGGTTCTGATCGCGGGCGTCGCCATCGCCATGGCGACGCGCCGCTATACGGAACGGCATTTCAATACCACGGCCATACTGCGCTGCCTGGGCTGCAAGCAACGCGAAATTCTCTGGCTGTACAGTTGCCAGTTCATCGTGCTGGGCATACTGGCCAGCGCCACGGGTTGCCTGTTGGGCTGGTTTGCCCAGGAAGCGCTGTTCCATCTGTTAAGAAATCTGCTGCCCGCGCAGGTCGCCAGTCCCGGCCTGCTGGCAATTTTCTTCGGTTTCATTACCGGCATGGTGATCTTGCTGGGCTTCGCATTGCCGCCCATCCTGCGCCTGAAGCAAGTCTCAGCGCTGCGCGTTTTGCGCCGCGATCTTGAGCCTTTGCCGAGCAGCGCATGGCTGATCTACGGTCTGGCCGTCGGCCTGATGTCGGTGCTGATCTGGCGTTATACCGACGATATCAAAATGACGGCGACGATTATCGGTGTCGGCCTGCTGGCGCTGCTGCTCCTGGGCCTGCTGGTTTATGGCTTGCTGATAATGTCGCACCGATTGCTGCCGCACATGAATCTGACCTGGCGCTTCGGTCTGCAGGGCTTGTTCAGGAACAGCCGGGGCAGCGTCAGCCAGATACTGGCTTTCAGCATGACGCTGGTAGCCATGGTGCTCAGCTTCACCGTGCGCACCGATCTGCTTGAGAACTGGCACAAGCAGCTGCCCGAGCATGCGCCCAATCATTTCGCATTGAACATTTTTCCGGATCAGCAACAGGCGTTTCAGAAAGAGCTAGAACAACAGCAAATCACCGGCAGCTGGTTTTATCCTGTCGTCAGGGGCCGCCTGGTCGAAATCAACCAGACGCCGGTACAGCAGATCGTCAGCAAGGACACGCAGGGCGAAAATGCCACGCACAGGGAATTAAGCCTGACCTGGTCAAAAGAACTGCCCGAGGACAATAAAATCACGGCCGGCCAATGGTGGCAATCGGACCGGGCCGGGCTGGTTTCCGTCGAGCAAAAACTGGCCAAGAGCCTGAAAATCAAAGTGGGCGACAAGTTGACCTTTACCGTCGGCAGCGAGCAGTTTGAAGCGACCGTGTCCAGCCTGCGCGATCTGCAGTGGGACACGATGAAGCCCAACTTTTACATGATTTTCTCGCCCGGCACGCTGGAGCATTATCCGAGCACCTTCATCACCAGTTTTTATCTGCCCGAAAGCCGGAAAAACTTTTTAAACGATCTGATAAAAAAATTTCCCAGCACCACCCTGCTGGAAGTCGATCTGATTCTGCAGCAGTTCAAAACTATCCTGACCCAATTGACGGCGGCGATCAATTACCTGCTGTATTTTGCCTTGCTGGCCGGTTTCACGGTGTTGTTCGCAGCGGTTTATTCGACGCTGGACGACCGGATTTACGACGGTGCCTTAATGCGCACGCTGGGCGCAAACCGTGCGTTTCTCAGGAAAACCCACCTGATCGAGTTTACCTTGCTGGGATTGATATCCGGCTTGCTGGCTGTGTTGATTTCGGAAATTATCCTCTATACTTTATATACGCAGGTCATGCATATGGAATATACGCCCAATATCTATTTGTGGGCTGTCCTGCCGCTGATAGGCGCACTTTTCGTAGGCTTGGCCGGATATTGGGGCGTACGGGATGTGGTTAATAAATCGCCGCTGCTGGTTTTAAGAGAACTCTAATAATTATTGTTTAAATTACGCCGCCGCCATTCATGCGCTATTCAGAAAATATTATCTAAACTCTAAGTGAACAATCACTCAATACAAGGCACTACAATGAAGAAATTAACAACCGTCGGTATCGTTTTCATGGCCAGCACACTCATCACAGCCTGCGCCAACCAGGGCGGCGTGATGAACAGCTTAGGCGGTGGATGGACACCGACTGTCGACGCATACAATGATCCTAACGCTTACCGTCTCAATCAGGACATGGCTGAGTGCGGACAAATCGCGGACCAAAGCTCCGGCGGCATGCTGAAAGAAGGCGCTAAAGGCGCTGCGGTAGGCGGTCTGCTCGGCGGCGCCAGCGGCGCGGCTTTAGGTGCGCTCACAGGCGATGCCGGCAAAGGCGCGGCCATCGGCGCAGCGGCAATGGCCCTCGGAGGCGGCGCCTATCAAGGCTATCAGGCAAGAGATGCTTACAAAAGAGCTTACTCCAGCTGCCTGAGACAACGTGGCCACCGCGTACTCAACTGATCCGATTTACACTTCTGATCAATCGGATGCACAGGGATGTGCGTCGATCGCTTTTCCCGCTTTTGAAAACCGCAGCAGAAAAGCCGACAAATACCGTTCGCTGGCCTGTGTGTAAATGCCTGCAGATTCATAAACGATCAACCTCTCCTTTGCCAATGCAGCGGCCGTACGGCTGAAAATCAGCGCGGCAACCTTGGCTTTGCTGTGTGCAAAGCCAAGGTAATCGGTCTGCCTGATCAGATGGAAATCTGCCGCCGATGCGGCAGCGGCAAACTTCGGCACGGCATGGACGGGCAGCAGCAGATACAGCAACCCCTGCGGCGACACTAAGCGGTCGGCAATCTCGATCAAGTCGGCATAGCCAAGCTGATCATTATGCCGGGCGGTATGCCTGAGCGAATCTTCGGTCCCGAGGTGGTTTTCGAAAAACGGCGGATTGCTGATGACCAGATCGTAAGGCTGCCCGGCCTTGAGGGCAAAGCTCTGGATGTCCTGATGCACCGCCTCCAGGCGATCCGCCCACGGGCTCGCGCCGAAATTGAAGCTGCATTCCCGATAAGCCGCTTCAGTCAGCTCCACAGCCGTCACGCACCCGGCGCCCAACTGCGCCGCCATCAGCGACAGCAGTCCCGTGCCCGCGCCGATATCGAGCACCCGCTCGCCGCCGTTAACGGGCGTCATGGCGCTAAACAGGATACTATCGGTGCAGACTTTCATGGCCGACTGTTTCTGCTGCACCGAGAACTGTTGAAAATGAAAAATTGACATACCGGGCTTTGAATTACTATCTTTTGAATTACTATTTGATGTTACGCACGAATCGATCTCTGTGCTGTTTTAGTGTTACTGCGATGCAGTGTAGGTGCGAATTCATTCGCACTTAACCTTCCGTAAAAAATAGCAGCGTTTCGGGTCGAATACCCTCAAGGGGCACAAGTGAATTCGACCCTACAACTTCGTGGTAAATATTTCGTAACATCTTGGATAATTACTTCTCCGGCTCAACCACTGCCTTTTCCTGTTTAGCCGGTTTTTTCTTCCAGAAACCGCCGTGCGAATAACATTTCCAGCCCCATTTGAGCCAATTCAGCAGCGCAAAGGCCAGCCATATCGACCACGCCAGCATAAGCAACCGGTACACGAATAACGGCACCGAAACCAGCGTCGCGGTCGGCAGGGTCGATGGGCTTCTGTCCTGATACCAGTTCAGATTGAAGGCCGATGACTGGTTGCCGGTAATCTGCATCTCGGGCGATCCGAGCAGTCCCTGTTGGACGGCATCGAACAACAGGCTCAGCGATATCAACGTCAACAGGCCGATGGTCACCTGCATTATATTGAAATAGTTGGCCTGCGCAATCGGCTTGTCTGAGCGCCAGCCCAGGATCATTAACCAAGCGACCACAATCACGGCCGATTCGATCGGTATCTGGCTGAGCCCAACCAGCAACAAAAACCAGTGCCAGCTCTTTAACGGCGTCAGACGGACTCTGCCCAGGCCGATCGATACGATCACGATGACGGCCAGAACGCCCCAGAATAAAACGGCAGGCCCGAATTCGGGGCCCATCGTGAACAGTACCCAGCGGTCCTGGCCCAAGCCCATGCTCAGACTGGCGTTGACGCTGCCCTGCCCCAGATCCACCTGAGGCGTGGTCATGACGGGCGCCATTTCGAGCGCCTGCTGCCAGTTCAGCAGGATATCCTGCCTGCCGGGATGAATCGGCACGGTCAGCGTGCGGCCTTTTTGCCGCAACGGCTGAATCGCGCCGTCTATCATCACCGACTGCAGCACGGCGTTTTCGGGCAGGGTCAGCGTATGCTGCACGCCTTGCGAGCTGCGCAGGCTGATTTTCAGTTCGGCTTCCTGCAGACGTTTGCTGGGCTTGATTATGAGTCGGCTGTCATCAATCGTCAGCGTTTGGCCTTCCACCGGCTGCGGCCGCGTGATTTTCAGCGTTACTTTCTCGCCAGGCCAGGGCCGCCATTCAGGCAGCCAGCGCCCTTCATGATTCTGATGGATCATGGCAATGCCCGACGCTTCGATATGCCAGATGGGGCTGACATCGGCTGCCCAGATTTCCCGCCAGCGGTCCGTCGGCGCCGCCGTCAATTCGATCTGTCCGGTTTTTTTCAGAACCGATTGCCATTCCATAAAAGTCTGCTGCGGCGGCATATTGACTTCGACTTTGCCGTCCCTTACCCGCACGCCTGCCGTCGTGACCGATTCGCCCGGCAGCAGCGGCACGGCGATGACCACGGCCGAATCGGCCGGTGAAATCCTGCTGATCTGCGTGATGACGCGCCAGTCCAGGCCCAGCTGCAAGGTGCGCTTGATGCTGACAAACGGCGGCAGGACGCCAGGCTCCAGGGCTGGCTTGCCGGCTTCCTGCGCCTGGCTGACGCGGCTGAATTGCAGCTGGCCGTCGACGCGGCCGTCTTCCTGCGTGCCGCTGACCTGCCAGCCGGCCGCTTCAATGGCGACGTGATGCGGCTTCAGCGGCAGCGGCAGCGTGAACCGGTTCAGCAATGGCGCAGCGCTCAGCACCACCTGATGCTCGCCTTCGCTCAGATTGAGCCATAAACCGTTGCCGCTGCGGTAGAGCCCTTGGGCGGCTTTGCCGTCAACCGAGACCTGACTTGGAAACCATTGTTCGTATTCGGCAGGCAACGGCACGGCCACGGCTTGCCGGGCATGAATTTTTAACGTCAGCGTCAACGCCTTGTCCGTGATCGCCAGGTGCATCTGCGGAATCTGCGCGCAATCCGGCAGGCAGTCGGGCGCTTCCAGTAGTCTGTTGCGCAGTTCATCGAGCATGGCCTGATCGGGGAAATCGGCATGAGCCGGCTGCGGCGACAGCATCGGCAGCACTAGGAACCCCAGCAGTACCGGCATCACGGCTTTCAGGTTGAATCTGAATTTTTCGGCAACGCCGAACATCAGCAAGGCCAGCACAGCGATCAGCCCTACGCGCAGAAAATTGAGCAGCATGGTCATGACCGGCGGCTGATACCATAAATGCAGTTCCTGCCCGCTGTCCACGGCGCCGTTCCAGGACAGCTGGATCTTGGTCCATTGCCATTGCGGCAGCCCCGGTCCGGTCTGGATTCTGGCGTTGGGATCGATGCGCTCGAAATTGACGGCTTCGTCTTTTTCAACGGCGGCCCCGGATGCGACCTGCTCCGGCATCGATTTCCTCATGGCCTGTTCCTGCATGATCATCGCTTCCGGCGCCATAGCGGCCGTAGCCGGATACTCCCTCGGCAGGATGGTTTGCCAGGGCTGTTCCAGCTGCGGGTAAAGCCCCATGCGTATCTGGTCGACCATGAACGGGATTGCGGCCAGGACCAAAAACAGGCAAGTAACAGCGCGATACCCGTTCATGAAGCTCAGAAATCTGCCCGGCGGCAGCACTTTAATCAGCGCCGTCGCAGCCAGGATATTGAGCCAGACAAAATGGGGCGCGTCGGGCTCATGCCAGATAATCACCAACGTCAGCAGAGCGAACAATCCCCAGGCCGGATTCCACAGATGCCTGATCGCCAGCGCCGCGATCAGCACCAGAAACAAGTCCAGCAGCGTCCAGCGCGCAATCCAACTGTCCGGCACGTTGTCGACGCCGGAGGCCGCCAAAAGACGCCAGCCCGGCGGCAGGTTCAGCTCGGCATTGACGTTATGAAAGTTCTGCTCCCAGCCGACCGCGCTGAGAGTGCCGATGCCGTCCGCTAGCCGGCTGTCGGCATCCAGCGTTATGCGGCCCTGCCTGACTTCCACGCCTTGCTTGTCGGCATCGCGGGTGATGAGCTGGCTTTGGCCGTCCAGCATGACCTTGCCCAGCTGCGTCCTGGGCAAGGCATTAAGCCGCCAGCCCCGGGTCATGCGGCCCGTGATCAGGTCATTGACCGTATAACCGGTTCCGTCAAAATCCAGCCACAATTTCCGCGTCAGGTTGAGCTGGTTCGGCTCGGGTTCCGGATCACCCCGGCGTATCAGCTTGAAATGCATGGCCTGCCCCTGGCTGATGCGGTAGGCGGGCAGACTTTTCCAGTCCTCGGGCAGATTGGTCTGGCTGGGGTCGAGCGCGCTTAAGTCTTCAATTTCAACCACGCGCAGTTGCGGAACCGCATTGAACACCCAGACTTCCTCAGCCGGCCAGTCTTTGCGTACTGCAAACGGTATCGCGTTCAAATCGGCCGTACTTCTGGCCAGCAGCTCGATCTGCCAGCGGCCGGGGCGCACCTGGACCAGCAATTGCCCGTCCGGCTCCAGCCGGGCCGGCAGCGGACTTTGCAGTTGCAGCGGGATGAAGCCTTCCGGCAGCGGCAGCGCCAGTTTGATTTCGCGTTGCGCGCCGGAGACTTCCAGATCCATGCGTGTTAAAACCTGTAACGGCGCGTCATCGATGATTTTACGGAACACCTGCAGATCAAGGCTGTCCCGCTGGTCTTCGAGCTTTTTCCGGCCGCTGTCGCTGTCTTTCAGCCACAGCTGCCCATTTTTAATGATGGGCGTCTGTATGGCATTGCCGTTGATACGCAGACTGATCAGTCCGGTGTCTTCAGGAATGGCCAGATTGTCCGGCAGCTTGTCCCAGAGAAATTGGCCCTTGATCTCATAAACGCCGGCTTCGAGCAAAACCTTCGGCCTGCCGTCTTTGTCCATGACCAGCGCCGGTTTGTCGTTAGCCGTTACGTTAAGCGGCCAATAGTTATGGTCGCCCGGCAGGCTGAGCCAGCTTTCCTGATAGACTTTCCAGCTGATTGTGAACGCGCCTTTTTCAGGTGTGATATCGAGGCTTAGCTGAGTCGGCCAACTGCAGCGTTTTTGCTCATAGCTGTTGTATAGGAAAGGACAGATGCGCTCCTGATCATGCTGCAGCACCCAGTTGACCCAGGGCTTGAGCGGCTCCGGCACCTGCTCCGGCGTCAAGGGTTTGGCCGGTACGGCCGGGGAAAGAAATAGCGTAATTAGTAACAGCCAGATGATACGACTCATGATGCGCTCCCGGGTCAATCCATGTTGTTTTTATTTACTGCGAAGCCTCCAAAAGCTTCGCGGCATTTATAGTTAAGGATTCGGCTAAAAATAACATCCCGTTTTTATGGTCCCGTGGGAGCGATGCCCACATCGCGACTAAAGACCGCCGCAAGTCGCGATGTGGGCATCGCTCCCACAGGCGCCGTTATTGATTGCCGAATCCTAACTCAATTCATGCTGCAGGCGCTGGTAGATGCCGCCGAAGCTGCCATTGCTCATCAGCACGAAATGGCCGCCATGGCGTGCTTCCAGTTTAAGTTTAGCGATAATTTCATCCAGCGACTGGCAGATTTCGATATTGCCGGCGTATTTCTTCAGCGCGCTCAGATCCCAGCCCAAACCCGGCGGCTGATAGATCAGGGCCTGATCGGCGCCGCCCAAAGATTGCGCCAGCGTTTGCGTGTGCACGCCCATGCGCATGGTGTTGGACCTGGGCTCCACGATCGCGATGATGCGCTCGCCTCCGACCTGTTTGCGCAGGCCGTCCAGCGTCGTCGCGATCGCGGTAGGGTGATGGGCAAAATCATCATAGATCGTGACATCGTTGATGCGGGCAATGACTTCCATGCGCCGCTTGACGTTCTGGAACTTTGCCAGCGCCGTTATGGCATCGGCAGGCAGAATGCCGACATGTTGGGCCGCCGCGATCGCAGACAAGGCATTGTAGACGTTGTGCCGGCCGGTCAAAGTCCAATCGACCGTGCCCTGCTCCTGGCCGTTCAGCAATACCTTGAACCGGCTGCCGTCGGCTTGTATCAGCCGGGCATTCCACGGCGCATCGGCGTCGATCGAGGTGTGCGTGACCGGCGTCCAGCAGCCCATGACCAGCACGTCGTTGATGTTGGCTTCGCTCTCGGGGCTGATGATCAGGCCCTCGCCCGGCACTGTGCGCACCAGATGATGAAACTGGCGCTTGATGGCGTCGAGATCGGGGAAGATGTCGGCATGATCGTATTCCAGATTGTTCAGTATGGCCGTGCGCGGACGGTAGTGGACGAACTTGGAGCGCTTGTCGAAAAAGGCACTGTCATATTCATCGGCCTCAATGACAAAAAACGAGGATTCGCCGAGCCTGGCCGAAATGCCGAAATTCAGCGGAATGCCGCCGATCAGGAAGCCGGGCTTGAAGCCCTGGTGCTCGAGTATCCAGCTCAGCATGCTGGTGGTCGTGGTCTTGCCGTGCGTACCGGCCACGCCCAGCACCCACTTGTCCTGCAATACGTGCTCCGACAGCCATTGCGGTCCCGATACGTATTTCAGGCCCCGATTCAGCACCGCTTCGACTTCCGGATTGCCGCGCGACAGGGCATTGCCGATAATGACCAGATCGGGCTTGCCATCGAGGTTTTCGGCGCGGTAGCCTTCCATCAGTTGTATGCCCTGCTGTTCGAGCTGGGTGCTCATGGGCGGATACACGTTCTGGTCCGAACCGCTGACCTGATAGCCCAGCTGCCTTGCGATCAGCGCAAGACCGCCCATGAATGTGCCGCAAATGCCTAAGATGTGAATATGCAATGTCTTATCCTATAGCTAGTAATTATTGCTTCTGCTCCGGTTTACCGGCATCCCGATGGACAGGCTATCCTCTTGCAGAAGCTTGGAGATGATTTCGTGGGTAGTTTTCTGGCCGGCCATGACGTTTTGCTTATCGGCCGCAGACATCGCCGCCGCGGACAGTTCTTTGCTATCTTGCGCGTAAGCCATGCCGGACAATGCGAACGATAGAATAAAAAAGCCGGCTTTGCGTTTCATGCGGAACAGGTGCTTGCGTTTGGCGGTAAGTTACGATCAAATAACCACATTATCAATTTATATCATCTAATAATGAGCGAAAAAAACAAAATATTAGTTGAAGCCAAGCCGCGTTTCGTGGAAGCGCAATCTTCTCCTGATGAGAACCGCTATGTTTTCGCCTACACGATCACCATTACCAATGCCGGCGAAGTCCCTGCCAGGCTGCTGACGCGCCACTGGCTGATTACCGATGCCAACGGCAAGGTCCAGGAAGTCAGGGGCGACGGCGTTGTCGGCGAACAGCCTTACATCAGGCCCGGCGAAACCTACAGCTACACCAGCGGCGCCATGATAGCGACGCCGGTCGGCACGATGCAGGGCAATTACACGATGCATTCCGATGACGGCAATGATTTCAATGCCTATATTCCCCGATTCACACTATCAATCCCCAGGACCCTGCATTAATAAAATGTCTATCTATGCCATCGGCGATATCCAGGGCTGCCATGATGAGCTATTGCGGCTGCTGGATACAATCAATTTCAACGAGAACACGGACCAGCTCTGGTTCGCCGGCGATCTGGTCAACCGCGGCCCCAAGTCGCTGGAAACGCTGCGGTTTGTCAAGGCCTTGGGTGATGCCGCCATAACCGTGCTTGGCAATCATGACCTGCATTTGCTGGCCGCCGCCTGCTCGCCGGAACAGGCCGGCAAGCACGACACGCTGGCGCCGGTTTTGAAGGCGCCGGACCGCGATGAATTGCTCGATTGGCTCAGGCACCGTCCGCTGTTTCATTACAACGACGATTTCTGCCTGCTGCATGCCGGCCTGCCGCCGCAATGGGACTTCAACAAGACCCGGAAAATGGCCTTATTTGCCGAGAGAGCGCTGAGAGGCCCCGATTATCGGCGGCTGCTGACGCACATGTACGGCAACAAGCCCGACATCTGGTCGCCCACGCTGACCGGCATGGCCAAACTGCGGTTTATCCTCAATTGCTTCACGCGCATGCGTTATTGCGATGCTTACGGACGGCTCGATCTCATCAATAGCGGGCCTTTGGGCTCCCAGCCTGAAAAACTGATGCCCTGGTTCCAGGTACCCAAACGCAAAAACGCCAACCTGCGCATCATCTTCGGCCACTGGTCCACGCTGGGCTACTATGAAGGCAATAACTGCTATGCCATCGATACCGGCTGTCTTTGGGGCGGCCAGCTGACCGCCTTGAAGCTGGACGGGCAGGTGGAGCGTTTCAGTATCGACTGCCCCGGCGCCAGGAAGCCCGGCAAGGTTTAGGATAGGGCGAGAAATCACTTCCCGAATCTTGACGAGCGACAAGGTGTGGGGGCGAATACCCAAAGGGCACAAGTGAATTCGCCCCTACATCGCGATTTAAAACCACCCCGCCAACGCGACGTAGGATCGCTCCCGCCTCGGCTTTCAGTGCACGTAAAAATTCCTCATCATACCCAGATCCTCATGTTCCAGGTTGTGGCAGTGATAAAGATACAAGCCTTTGAAATCCTGGAACGGCTTGATGATCTCGACTTCTTCCCCGGGCATGACCAGCACCGTATCTTTCAAGCCGGAGTCGACAAACCCGTGTCTGACGGTCTCGTAGTCTTCCCTGTCGACATGCCCCTCTTTGCGCGACAGCACCTGGAATTGCTGGCCGTGCAGATGGATCGGATGCGCCATCGCCATCATCATGCCCCCCATCATGCCGCCGCCCATCTCATCCCTCATGCCCATGCCTCCACCTCTGCCGCCCATGCCGCCGTGGTCCATACCTTCCATGTCATGACCGCTGGTCTGCGAAGCCATCTCATGCTCTTCATGAGGATGGAAGATCTTGATCTTCTTGATCGAACCCACTTTGACCTTCTCAATCTCCATGACTTCATCCAGTGAAAAAGGCCTGCCGTTCACCAGCGGCCTCATATGCCTCTCGGTAATCGCAATCGGCAGCGGGTTATCGGCGTTATCGACATCTTTTTCGGTCAGCCGCTGACGGCGCACTAATTGCACCGGCAGTTTGGGGGAATCGCCGACTTTTTCGGTGACATGGAATATCGCAATCGGAAATTTCTCGCCTTGCCCTAAGCCGCCCGACATCATGCCCATGCCGCCCATCATGCCTCTGCCGCCTTGACCGCCTCCGCGCATACGCTGCATGCTCTCAAACATGGGCGGCATAGTCCCGCTGAAAGGCAGGCTGTACATGGCGAGTTTCGAGCCGACCGGACGGCCGCTGAAATCCAGCCATAAATCGACCCGGTCGCCCGGGGCGAGCATGACATAGGGCTTGGTTTCCGGCTTTTCCAGCAGACTGACATCGGTCCCGATCGCCGTCAGCGGCGTACCGTCATCCCAGCCCAGCTTATAGATGCGCGATGTCGAGCCATTCAGCGCCCGGAACCTGTAAGCGCGCGACTTGACGGCAAACTCGGCATTGGGCTTGCCGTTGACCAGAATTGTATCGCCCAGAAAACCCATCATGCGGTCGTGCATGCCGCGCACATACTGCAGCTGGCCGTTTCTATTGAATTGCTTGTCCTGGATGACCAGCGGCAGATCATATTCGCCGGTCGGCAGGCCCAGCTTTTTTTCCTCCTCATCGGTCACTTTCAGCAAACCGGCGAGTCCGAAATAAACCTGCGAGCCTGTCAAATTATGCGCATGCGAATGATAAAAACTGGTGCCGGCGTTGTTCAGGACTTCATATTCATAGACAAAGCGTTCGCCGGGCTCGATCGAATACATCGGATGGCCGTCGCTTTTCTGCGGCACATGCAGGCCATGCCAGTGCATGATCGAATGTTCCAGCAGATTGTTGTCGAAGTAAATTCTGACTTTCTGGCCTTTGGCAAAATTGAGAGTCGGACCCAAATAGTTGTCTTCGAACGACTGCACCGTGTTTTCAGGGCCTTTCAATAATTTTGCGAAGTATTTCTGTACCTTGGTTTTAGAGCCGTTGTTCAGAATAGGCACGAACACTTCGCGCGCCGAGAATTCGATTTCCACATCGGGCTTAAAGCCCGGCGTCGGGCTTCTTCTTGCCGACGTGGGATTGGCCAGCAGCAGTTCGGGAAACAACGCGGCCGCTGCGCCGAAAGCGGAATACTGTAAAAACTGACGTCTGCCGTAATTGATTGAGTGAGTCATTTTTACCCTTCCTTATGCCTGATAGTATTGGTTAACAGACCAGCCTATGCCCTTTAATCCCGCCTCGCTATCAGCATTAATTCAAGTTGTTGATTTTTCATATTTTATAAAACTGTAGCTGAATCCCGCATCGGGGTCGTTGTCAATATCCTCGCGCGACACCTCAGCCCAATGCCGGGCATCTATTTCCGGGAAAAAAGCATCGCCTGAAAATTCTTTATTGATCAAGGTCACATAAAGCGCATCGGCCCTAGGCAGCATCGCTTTATAAAGCTCCGAGCCGCCGATTACAAAAATCTCCTGGAACTTTTGACCGCAACTTTCTATCGCTGTTTCAATATCGTTGAAAACCAGGCAGCCTTCCTGTTTGTAGGCCGGGTCCCTGCTGATGATCACGTTCGTGCGGCCGGGCAAGGGTCTGCCTATCGATTCGTAGGTTTTCCTGCCCATCACAATAGGCGACCCCATGGTGATTTGCCTGAAGCGTTTAAGATCGGCCGATAAGTGCCACGGCAGTTGATTATTGATGCCGATGACGCGGTTGCTCGCCATCGCGACGATAAGTGATATTTTCATTTGAATGCGCAAATCGCTTTGATATTCTTTAAGGTATTATTAATAAAACACTGCATCATACTATGAAAAATATTCTGGTTGTATTCACAGGCGGAACCATCGGCTCCACGGCGGTCGGAGGCACCATCAACACCTCCGATGCGGCGCCGTACAAATTGATTCAGTTGTTTCAGCAGCACCACGCCAGCCGGGAACAGATCAGTTTCCACAGCGTCCAGCCCATGCAGATCCTGAGCGAGAACCTCGCGCCGGTGGTCTGGGAAAAGCTGATCGCCGTCATTGAGGCTGAAGATCTTGACCGCTACGACGGCATCATCATCACGCACGGCACCGATACGCTGGCTTTCACCGCATCGGCGCTCGGCTTGTACTTTAATGCCTTGGACATTCCGATTCTGCTCGTTTCCAGCGACAGCCCACTGGATGATCCTCATGCCAACGGCCTGCCCAATTTCATCTGCGCCGTTGAGTATATCCTGCAAGGACGCGGAGCCGGCGTTTTTGTCCCTTACACCAACCGCAACCAGACCACGCAACTGCACCGGGGCACGCGCCTGGCGTCCTCCCTGCAACTGGGCGGCGATTTCATGAGCGTGCAGGGCAAAAGCCATTGCCGGTTCGTCAACGGCGCCTTTACCCGAAACGGCTTCATCGATACGGAAAAACTGCGTCAGCCCGTGCCGCTGAAAGCCGATTTCTCCAAGCGCGTGCTGCTGATCAGGCCGTATCCGGGGCTGGATTACCGCTACATCAACCTGGATGCGGTCGATGTGGTACTGCACGACTTATACCATTCCGGCACGGCCTGCTCCTCGACGCAGTGGGGCGATCAGTTTTCGCTGCTGGCCTTTATCAGACAATGCCGGGAGCGCGGCATCAAAGTCTATCTGGCGCCGGCGGTCAAATCCGACAACGCTTACGAAAGCACGCGCGAACTACTGCAGGAAGGCGCGGAAATGATCTGGAACATATCGCTGGAGACGGCTTACGTGAAACTGCTGCTGGCCTATGGCAATTTCAGCGATGAGCAGCAGATTATGGACTTTATCAATCAGGATGTGGCTTGTGAGCATGTGTAGGCCGGGTTGGAGCTTTAGCGGAAACCCGGCATAGGCATTTTCGAATACTGGGTTTTTATCAACCCAGCTTACACGGAAATTGGCGCTCTGATAGCCTCATGCGCCTGATAATCGACAATCTCGAAATCGTCATACTGATAATCGAATATCGATGCGGGCCTGCGCTTTATTTTCAACGTCGGCAGCGCATAGGGCTGACGCGTCAATTGCAGTTTGGCCTGCTCCTGATGGTTCAGATAAAGGTGCACATCACCGCCGGTCCAGATGAAATCGCCGACTGCCAAATTGCTCTGCTGAGCCATCATATGCGTCAATAACGCATAACTGGCGACATTGAAGGGCACCCCCAGAAACGTGTCGCAGCTGCGCTGGTAGAGCTGGCAGGACAGCTTGCCGTCGGCCACATAGAACTGAAAAAACGCATGGCAGGGCGCCAGAGCCATCTTGCCCTGCGCGACATTCTGCTGCGGACTTATGCGCTCATCAGGCAGTTCGGCCACATTCCAGACCGATACGATGATGCGCCGGCTGTTCGGCGTCTCTTTCAGTTGATCTACAACCTGCTGGATCTGGTCTATATGTCGGCCATCAGGTGTCGGCCACGAGCGCCATTGCCGCCCGTACACAGGCCCCAGTTCTCCCTGCTCATCGGCCCATTCATCCCAGATGCTGACTTTATGCTGATGCAGATAAGCCAGATTGGTGTCACCTTTCAGAAACCACAGCAATTCGTGGATAATCGATTTCAGATGGACTTTTTTGGTTGTGACCAGCGGAAACCCTTGATCCAGGGCAAAACGCATCTGATGACCGAAAATCGACAACGTGCCGCTGCCCGTTCTGTCGCCTTTCAGGTTACCTTCCTTCAGAATTTTATCGAGCAGATCAAGATACTGTTGCATGCACTTTTCTATGGGCAAAATAAAACATCAAGGCGCCGATGATGATCATGGGCATGGACAGTATTTGCCCCATCGTGACCCAGTCCAGCGCCAGATAGCCGATATGCGCATCGGGCATTCTGAAAAACTCGACAAAAAACCGGAAGCAGCCGTACAGCATAACGGCCAGCCCGGTCGCCGCCATGGTCGGACGGGGCTTGCTGGTGTAAATCCACAGAATCGTGAATAACACGACGCCTTCCAGAAAGGCTTCGTACAATTGCGAAGGATGCCGCGGCAACGGTCCGCCGTTCGGGAACACCATGGCCCAGGGCACATCGGTGGTCCGGCCCCACAGTTCCGCGTTGATGAAGTTGCCGATACGGCCGGCGCCCAGGCCGATGGGCGCCAGCGGCGCGATGATATCGGTCAGTTGCAGCATCGTGCAGTGCTGCTTCTTCCCGAAAATCCACATGGCGATGAATACGCCCAGCATGCCGCCGTGAAACGACATGCCGCCCTGCCATATCTTGAACAGGATAAGCGGGTTATTCAGGAACTCGCCGAAGTTGTAAAACAGGATGTAGCCGATTCTGCCGCCCAGAATCACGCCCAGGGCGCCGTAGGTAACCAAGTCTTCTATCGCCTCAGGCTTGATAGGCGACCACGGCTTTTCGGCTCTTTTTTTGCCAAGCACCCAGACGGCGGCAAAGCCTAGCAGATACATCAGGCCGTACCAGTGAACTTTCAAAGGGCCGATACTGATGGCGATCGGATCGATATTCGGATAAGTTAGCATGATTTATTAAATGTTGTAGTCAGTGATTAAAAGATATTGATTTTTAAGCATTTTTATATTTTATTTGCCATAGATAATTTGAAAAATGACGCAAATAATGACAAATTTCAGAAATCGTGACAAAAAATAATGGTCGACGTTGCGATTGACCTGCCGCGGACCTTCCTGGCGAACTATCCGGAATTTCCGGATAGTTCCTCCCAGCTCCAGTTCGCCTTCCTCGTAAATATTGTGCAAGTCTCGTTGATGGTTCGCACGTCCTTCTGAAACAGTTCAGCCATCAGGGCTTGTGTTAGCCATAGCGTGTCTTCCACGAACCGACATTCAACTCGGGTTTTACCGTCTTCAGTTTCGTACAACAGAAATTCTCCTGAAATCATTGATTACTTCCCAAGTTAAACACACTATGTTACCGATTCAAGATTAGTTAATCTGACGGGTTCGGTATCCAAACACACCGGCCGGAGTGGATGTGAAATATCCAGTACTACAGAACGTACTGTGATAGCATCATTGGAATTTTGTTGAGCTTGGTTTTCAGCATCTTGTCGAAGTCCAGCAATATGTCTTCGTTGTGACTGCCCAAACCAGCCAATCAGATAAATTCCGCAGGTTCGGCTAACACCATCCAAGTATTGAGCAACTAATTGCTCGGCAATATCTTTTGACGGTTTGGCTTTATTATCAGGTTTAACTTCAATAACCACACAGGGATTAGGCAGATTTGTATTTCCATTTGGAGCAACAGTTTGAATCAGTAAATCAGTGCGCTCACCTATTCCGAAATCTCGTAAATTTCTAATCTCGACTTCCCGGTTAATGATAATGCGCCGTCCACGCCATTCCCTTTCCAAATAGAACTTCAAAAAATCGGATAAGCGCTGTTCAGAAAAAGGCTTACTTTGCTTTTCATTCCAAAGAAAAACCGCTAAAGGTGGCGAGCCGTGTTGGGCTTCATGCGCAAAACGTTGCAAAGCTGCTTCTACGGCATCCATCAATTCCCGGCTATTGCGAACGACCGAAGTGTGATCGTCCGATAATAATGTTATCGAATCGGTAAAAGACAATTGAGTGCGCTGTTTCTGCCAAAGATTTTTACAAGCATCCGCTCTGGCACGGGTTAGCCATAGTTCATCAGGATAGGCTAGGCAAATTCGGTCCAGTTCTTTGATTGATTCTGTGTTACCAAGCCCTTTAAGCCAGCCGATCATACTGTCCCTAAATCTACCCGCATCATGTCTTGGGGTGACTGTGTAGACTCCATCGTTGACCGGCGGGTCTTCCAAAGGAGGAAACAAAAACTTTAGGCGGTCATACAACCAACCCAGTTGCCCCACATCCAAGTGTGAATAAATTTCGTCCGTATATCCTCCAGAATAGGCAACCGACAAAATGACTTGCCGTGCAAACTCAGCATCTTCGGTCAAAAAAAGCTTTATGTTGTCCCAAGCTTGCTCTGGAGCATATCTAAACAAGGCTATTGCTGTGGAGCAACGATTGGTAGTGTCAGGTTCGTTTTCCAACCAATAAATCAGTTGTCCAATAACATTGTCTGCATTATTTTGAATCAGTAACTCAGCTAATTTTAAGCGGCTATCAAATTTCCAATTTTCAGCATTTAATCGAGTTTCGGCCAGTTTCTGTAAAAAATCAGGATGCCAAATTTCGCGACAAGATTGTAATAAGTAAACAGAAGCAGTTTCTCCTTCTTGGTCTATCACCTTCAATACCGCAGTATCAAACGCCTCAGGAACCAATGCTCTTACTTGGCGAAACAGCTGCCGCTGGGTTTCAGGCTCAAAGAAATGGGTAACCACTACTAAACACCAACGGCTCAAGTGTTTTGGAGGTAAGAGGGATAAACGGTTGGTATCAGCGAGAATAGCAACAGCTAGTCCACAGGCTGCTTGGGCAAGCGTGCGAGAATTTTTCAGCAATATTTCATCTATAGGGGGTGTTGCTTGTTGTAAATATCTTAAGGCGGCCTCCGCAATCCGACTACGCAGACTGTCATCGGCTTTTTGCCAACCCGGTAAAGAATCTGGATCATGAGAAAATACCTGAGAACCATCCTCTTGTAGTGCCAATGATGCAATCAAATCTCCCCAACCACTAAGATTACCAGCCTCACAAGCAGTTAGATTGGTTTGAATATAGAAGTCAGGCGGATTAGGTAGGTTACTTTGAGCTTCTGAGCGCTCATTAAACCTCAACTCCAATTCTTTATTCTCAAAATACTGTTTTCGGTAATCAATGGTTTGTTGGCTAGTTAAATCTGTAGGTTTAACCAACCATGCCAAATGCTCAGCTAATATAGGATCAGGTTTAGTAGCTTCTAAACCGGCCCTGATTAATACTTCTTCAACGGCGTTACGATTTTCATACCGCCTAATGAGTAGGTGAATTGAACTGGCAATGACGTGACGTTCTGATTCTAAACTAGTGTTATCGAACTGTTCAAATAACCACATACAATCTTCTTCTCTAAAACAATTGATAGAGAAAAATTTCCAAACATCGCTTGCGTCAATTTGTTTTATTAGTTCTGTGAGAACAATGCGCCGGTTGAAGACATCGCCGAAAAAATCTTGCCGCTCACTATTTTCTAAATCGTCAAACAAATGATCATAGTAACTACGCAGTACTTTGATAGCGCCAACTAAAGCTTCGGCTACACTTTGCTCATTCAGATAACCAAAAGCCTTGGTTAACAACTTACTTTTCAGTTTGTTCGAAGCGAATTGATCATGTCTTATTGGCGCGTATTTGGCTATCCATTGCAGTCCAACAATTAGCCCATCAGCATCCAACTCATTTAAAAGCGAGTCCTGATAAATTTGGAAGCGCAGTTCACCGGAGACATTTTCAAGAAAATCCGGTGAAATTTGCTTAAAAAACGCTTCCGCATCCATCAAATGCAAACCAAGTGTTGAAAGAGCTATTGCTTTTAGCGGTGACTCTTGTACAGATTCAGCTAACGGAATTAACAGCCTTTTCGCATCGTCATCCATGTTATCCATATAAGAGGCAGCTAACTTACGGAGTTTCATATCTTCCTGCTGATTTAAAGCCAACTCCGCTAATACCGTCCCTAACTCTTGCAGCTCACAGGCATTAACAATTTTGATTGCCAAGACACGGGCAACTAATGGGTTATGTTTATTGGTAATAAAACTCCGCAGCTTTTCTTCTAAACCCGGATATTTAAGCTTGGCCAGTCTCTGCCAACCGTAAGAAGCTCTTTGCTCTTCTACGGCAAGCTGTAACAATCCATCAACCAAAACCGGTAAGTCGCCCTGCGCTAATGTGGCAAAGTCGGCTTCTAATGCGGCTTCCGGTTCATGTTTAACCAACCAATCCAAAAATCCAGAATCGAGCGCAGCCAACCATGCTGCTGCTTCATGTAGGTCTGGAAGCAAACGTTGGCTATCGGGGTGTAGCATTACCTTTAATTTTTGCGTGATGGACACATTACTATTAGCAATAAACCACGCCATCAAAAACTCGCCGAATGTTCTGCTGGCGAATTGAAAGCGCTGGCCGTCAAGCCGGGCAAAAATGCCGGTTTGTTCCAATGTTTCGCTAACAGCGAGTTCAGTGAGTTCGAACTTCTGTTCTCTGCAAGTTACTTGCTTGGCATCGAATAACCCGCTCGGGCACACAACGCTGGGCCCATTCCAAATACCGTTACTTCCTTGCAGGATATAGCCCAATGCGATTCTTGCGGCGGTTTGAAACCGCATATCAGCTGAGATTTGGCTTTTAATCGTGGAGTTTTGTCGTTCAGGACTATCTACGCAAAGCAGTTTTAAACCTTTTTCGAAAATCTCGGTTCGTTGGCTGGGCAGTTTGCCTTGTTGGTAAAGGCTTAAAACAAATTGCAGAGTAACCGGCAGTGCTGCCAATTGCTCAATATGCCGTTCGGCAATAGTCTTGAGCAATGATTCTGCATCGATGTTTCTAAGCTGCGCGGCAGTACAAACATCATCTTTTAGCAAGGGACATAAGCGCCATGTTTCAACCGCTGTTTTGGTTATGGATCTCCACCTATCTTGAAATGCAGTTTGCAATTGTTCCGGCCAATGCGATGGTCGGCAAGTGATGCGAACAAAAACCCGCTCCGGGTTTTTGATTTTATTTATAAACCGATCAATCAACCAATTTGCCGGACTTGGCAGTGTGCATTCATCAAGACCGTCAAGCAATATCCATAATCGCCGACCTTGCTCAACCAAGCGAAATTTATCTTCATCCAATAACTGCTTTTCATCTCCGGGAACAGCAGTTTTTAAATCAAAGAATATGACTAAATCATTAGGTTGATGATCAGTTAACCGGTTTTTCTCATCGTTCAGAGTTTGACTTTTTCCATAACCCGGTTCGCCCATAAGAACTAAAACCGGCATTTCGGTTAAATCGGCTAGCTGCTTGGGAACAGCAGGGTAAAAGGGCTTATATTCTTCAGGCGGCAACTGTAAAAACCCACCTCGAACAAAATCCTGATAGTGGTCACTCTCTTCAGGGAACCAATAACGTTTCCAGGGAAATATAGGGTTGTTCATTGTTATATCGAATTTTTTACGTCAATAAAACCATTCTATATCCTGGTGAAACGCGAAACTCATTGCCCAAATCGCTGCCATATTTTTTCGAATACCTGCTCTCCGGGTACTGCTTCTACCGACTTAGATCGCAATTCCGTTAACCGCCGCTTTGCCGTAACTGCCCATTTTTTATCGATTTCCGATTCCGGCTGGCTAAGACTGAGAAGTAGTGAATCTACGACTAACGCACGTTCTTCCACTGGAAGTGAAATCGCTTCATCAATTAGGTCTTGTGTATTCATTTTATTACCTATGGTTGATAGCCTTAAAGCTAGGTCTAACTAAACATCCAAATTAGTAACATCCAACGCATTCTTCACAATGAAATCCCTGCGCGGCTCGACCACATCGCCCATCAACGTCGTGAAAATCTCATCGGCGGCAATCACATCTTCGATCCTGACCTGCAGCAGCCTGCGGTTATTGGCATCGAGCGTGGTTTCCCAGAGCTGTTCCGGGTTCATTTCGCCCAAGCCTTTGTAGCGCTGAATATGCTGGCCTTTTTTGACTTCCCGCATCATCCATTCGAACGCTTCCTTGAAGCTGCCGACATGCTGCTGCCGTTCGCCCATCTGAATAAAGGAATGCTCGCCGAACATGCCGGCCGTGTCTTGCGCATATTGCGCGATCTGCTTGTAGTCTTTGCCGACAAAAAACGCCGCCTGCACGATAAAGGTTTTCGTGATGCCGTGCTGGCGCTTGTTGACGATGACTGAGAAATCATTGCCGTTCTTGTAGTCGAGCTCGATCGAGAACAGCGCTTCGCCGGCATTTTGATTCAGTCGGCGTTCCATGTCCGCAAACCAGGTCGCCAGCTTTTGCTGGTCTTGCTTGATCTCATCATCCAGCACGCCCATAACGGACAGTTGCTCCAGGAAACTGTCATCGTAGCGTCTGAACAGGCGATTGATCGTGCTGACCACGCCGGTAAACTCGCGAGCCAGTTTTTCCAGGCCCTGTCCTTGAATCGGCGGCGCCGAGGCATCGGTAAACAGTTGCGCCTTGTCGAGCGCCAATTGAATCAGGTATTCGTTCAATTGCGCATCGTCTTTGACGTAATGCTCCTGCTTGCCTTTCTTGACTTTGTACAGCGGCGGCTGGGCGATATAGATATAGCCTTTCTCGACGATTTCAGGCAACTGCCGATAGAAGAACGTCAGCAGCAGGGTGCGGATGTGCGAACCGTCGACGTCGGCATCGGTCATGATGATGATGCGGTGGTAGCGCAGCTTGTCCAGGTTGTATTCGTCCTTGCCGATGCCGCAGCCTAGCGCCGTGATCAGCGTGCCGACTTCCTCGGATGAAATCATTTTGTCGAAACGCGCTTTCTCGACATTCAAGATCTTGCCTTTCAGCGGCAGGATGGCCTGAGTCCTGCGGTCCCTGCCCTGTTTGGCCGAGCCGCCGGCCGAGTCCCCTTCCACGATAAACAGTTCGGACAGGGCCGGGTCTTTTTCCTGGCAGTCGGCCAGTTTGCCCGGCAAGCCGGCGATGTCCAGCGTGGTTTTGCGCCGCGTCATTTCGCGCGCCTTGCGGGCGGCTTCCCTGGCCCGGGCCGCATCGACGATTTTGCCGGCGATGGCTTTGGCGATTTGCGGCCGCTCCAGCAGAAATTCCTGCAATTTCTCGTTCATGGTCGATTCAACCAGCGGTTTGACTTCCGACGAAACCAGCTTGTCCTTGGTTTGCGATGAAAACTTCGGGTCCGGCACCTTGACTGACAGCACGGCCGTCAGGCCTTCACGGGCGTCGTCGCCGGTCGTGGCGACTTTCTCTTTTTTCGCCAGACCGCTGGATTCGATGTATTGATTGATCGTGCGCGTCAGCGCGCTTCTGAAACCGGCCAAATGCGTGCCGCCGTCGCGTTGCGGGATATTGTTGGTATAGCAGAACACGTTTTCCTGATAGGAATCATTCCACTGCATCGCCACTTCGACGGTGACGCCGTCTTTTTCCGCGACGAAATGAAACACTTCCGGAAACAGCGGCGTTTTATTCTTGTTCAGATGCTCGACAAAGGCGCTGATGCCGCCTTCAAACTCGAAAACATCGCTCTTATCGATACGTTCGTCTTCCAGGCTGATGCGCACGCCTGAATTCAGGAATGACAACTCCCGGAGCCTTTTCGCCAGAATATCGTAGTGAAATTCCACATCGCTGAACGTCTGGCCGCTGGGTTTGAAATTGATCAGGGTGCCCGTGCCTTCGGCAGCCCCTACGGCTTCCAGAGGCGCTACCGGCTCGCCCATGATGTATTTTTGTTTATGCAGCAGGCCGTTCTTGCGGATTTCCAGATTCAGCTCCTCCGACAAGGCATTCACGACCGAGACGCCGACGCCGTGCAGACCGCCCGATACTTTATAGGCATTGTCATCGAACTTGCCGCCTGCATGCAGCACGGTCATGATCACTTCCGCGGCCGACCTGCCCTCTTCCTCGTGGATATCGACAGGAATGCCGCGGCCGTCGTCGGCAACCGAAACCGAACCGTTATTATGAATAATCACTCGGACTTCCTTGCAGTAACCGGCTAACGCTTCGTCGATGGAGTTGTCGACGACCTCGAAAACCATATGATGCAGGCCGGAACCGTCATCGGTATCGCCAATATACATGCCCGGCCGTTTTCTGACTGCATCCAGCCCTTTTAAAACTTGAATGTTGGAACTGTCGTATTGATTGTTAGGGTTACTCATGTAGTTGTCCGCTTTCTAGTGTTGCCGTAATGTTCCACGTGAAACATTACAAGGGTTTTATATGTCCATGTTCCACGTGGAACATTTTATATTCTTTCAACCGGCTCAATTCGCCAAGGTCAGCCTGTTCGGTGGCTGTGATAAAAACCTGGCATTGCAATTCAGCCAGATAAGCCAGCAGTTTGGCCCGGTTAGCCACATCCAGCTCGGCCGCAAAATCATCGATTAAAATGCAGCCGATATTGCCGCGCTCATTGGCCAGCAACTGAACCTGCGCAAGCTTTAAGCTCAGTACCAATAATTTCAACTGCCCACGTGAAACAAAATCTCTCGCCAGCCTGTCATTAACCATCAGCTGAAAATCGGCGCGATGGGGCCCGCTGTGGGTGAAGCCATAACGCAGATCTTTATCCCTGTCCTCGGTTAAAACCTGCTGAAACGGCTTGGCGCAATCCCAGCCCGATAAAAGCGTGATGTCTATATGACCAATGTCGAGAAATCGGTTGAGAATTTCAATAAAGACAGGCTTGAACTTCTGTAGGTACTGCTGGCGGCAGTTATTGACTATTGTACCGTAATAAACCACTTCTTTATCCCAAACATTGATTTGTTCGAGATGCTTCGTTTTTAACAAGTGATTACGTTGAGACAACGCTTTTTTGAATTTGCGCCAGGCTGGTAAAAAATTATTCTGATCATTGAAAACGCCCCAGTCGATAAATTCGCGTCTGACTTGCGGACCGGCATCGAGCAGCTCATAACTCTTCGGATGAATCAATTGCAGAGGCAGCGCGTAGGCCAAATCCGATTTCTTTGGCGAAGCTTGATGATTGACGCGAATTTCAAAATCTTTTCCGTCCAGCCGAATGCCCAGGTGTCGATGACTGCCATCCGGCTGTAAGGTTTGGGCGGACACGATTAAATCCTGCTGATCCAAACTGATGGCGGGTTTGATCGATACGGAACGAAAAGACCTGGCCCGGCCCAGAATGAAGATAGCTTCTATCAGTGAGCTTTTGCCGCTGGCGTTTTCTCCAACAATAAAGTTGATTGCTGGAGAAGGCCTGATAGATTCCTGTCGGATATTTCTGACATGGTAAATATCCAGTTTCAGCAAGCTCATTCGTAATATTACAGCCTCATCGGCATGACGATGAATTTGTACGACGTATCGTTGGGCTCATCGATGAAGCAGGTGCTGGCATTGCTGGCGATGGTCAGTACCGCCAATTCGGAGTCCAGGTTTGAAACGGCGTCCAGTAAATATTGGGCATTGAAGGCGATCGACAAAGGTTCGCCCGTGTATTCGATAAAAAGCTCTTCCTCGGCTTCATCATGCTCGGGATTGTGCGTGCTGATTCTTAAACTGTCCGGCACAATGTCAAGCGTGACGCCTTTGAATTTTTCATTCGACAGAATCGCAACGCGGGTCAAGGCTTCTTTTAACGACTGCTTCTGGATATGGATCTGGTTAAAAAACGACTGCTGGAAAACCTTGCTGAAATCAGGGTACTTTGAATCGACCAATTTGGCTGAAAACACCAGATTCTTGATAAAGATGCGGATATTGTTGCCGGAAAATTCGACTCTCAGCTCGGCGTCCGGGTCGTCGAGCAACCGGACTAGTTCCAGAACGCCTTTTCTGGGCAGAATAATCCGCGCTTCATAGCCGGTTGCCTGATCCAGTTGATCTTCATAAATGGACAAACGATGGCCGTCGGAAGCGACCAGCTTCAATTTGCTGTTGGAAATATGCAGCAGCAGGCCGTTCAGGTAATAACGGACATCCTGATTAGCCATACAGAAGGTGGTTTTCTCCAGCGCTCTTTTAAATTTGCCGGCATTGATAAAAAACTGGTGCTCAAACTCCGATTCGGCAAATTCTGGATAATTGTCGGCCGGCAGACAGCTCAAGGAAAAGCGACTGCGGTTGGACAGAATTTTGACTTTATCGTCTTCCTGCTCAAACTTGATCTCAGCGCCGCTCGGCAATAACCGGCAGATATCCAGGAATTTTCTGGCCGGAACCGTAATGGCGCCGGATGTTGCCGTGCCGATCTCGATTTTGGCCACAATCTGAATTTCCAGATCGGTACCGGTCAAGATCAGCCGATTATCTTCAATCACCAACAGGACATTTGAAAGAATCGGCATGGTTTGCCTTTTCTCTATGACGCTGACTATCTGCTGCAAGGGCGTTAAAAGTGCTTCTCTATTTATAATAAAGTTCATATAAAGAATTTTCTTGTTATTACTAGCCGGTATAACACTGTTGAAAACTCGTATTTTACCTTAAAAATCAATGAGCTAGCTTGTTAAAAACAATGTGGTTAAAGTTGTAACTGCATGTGTTCTGGCTGTAGCTAAATCGAGCCTGTTAATAACGGCTTTTTTTATCCACAGCTTTATCACGCTTAATGCGATAAAGTTCTCAACAGGTTCGAATAGTCTTCAGCAACCTTGCTGTCGGCTTCCTTGAGTTCGCTGATGCGTTTGCAGGCATTCATGACGGTCGTATGGTCGCGGCCGCCGAACGCCTCGCCGATCTCGGGAAAACTGTGCGAAGTCAATTCCCGAGCCAGGCACATGGCCATCTGCCGCGGCCGGGTAATGGACTGCCGCCTGTTTTTGGACGACAGATCGGCTACGCGGATTTTGAAGTATTCGGCGACGGTCTTTTGGATGTTATCTATATTGACCAGCTTGTCCTGCAGGGAAATCAGGTCATGCAGCGCCTCTTTGGTGAATTCGGTCGTGATCTCGCGGCCCGTGAATTGGGCATTGGCGATCACGCGCCTTAACGCGCCTTCCAGGTCACGCACGTTGGACGGAATTCTTTTCGCGATAAAAAATGCGACTTCCTGGGGCAGATCCACATTCGCCAGATGGGCTTTCTTCATGAGGATAGCGGCGCGCGTCTCCATGTCCGGCGGTTCGATCGAAACGGGCAGTCCCCAGCCGAACCGCGATTTCAAGCGGTCTTCGAGTCCGATAATCTCTTTCGGATATTTATCGCAGGTCAGCACGACCTGGTGTTTCTTTTCCAGCAAAGTATTGAAGGTGTGGAAAAACTCTTCCTGCGAGCGTTCCTTGCCGGCGAAGAACTGGATATCGTCGATCAGCAGCACGTCAACGCCGCGGTAATATTCCTTAAAAGTATTGATGGAGTTCTGTTGCAGTGCCTTGACCATGTCCTGCACGAACTTTTCCGAGTGCAGATAAACAATCGTGGCCGACGGATTTTTTTGCAAAACGGCATTGCCGATCGCATGCATCATATGGGTCTTGCCCAACCCCGAACTGCCGTAAATCAGCAGCGGGT
Organism: Methylobacter sp. Wu1; assembly: GCF_036553575.1. Taxonomy (NCBI): domain Bacteria; kingdom Pseudomonadati; phylum Pseudomonadota; class Gammaproteobacteria; order Methylococcales; family Methylococcaceae; genus Methylobacter; species Methylobacter sp. Wu1. Next base: position 38,979 of record NZ_JAZHOC010000046.1, read on the forward strand.
TATAAGCCTTGCCGATGTTTTCGGACACCTGGATCGATGCGGCCTTGGCCAATTGATTGGATTTGCCTTCGACAAAATTATCAAACGTGAACGCTTTATTAAGGAAGTTGGGACTGGCTTTCTTGGTTTCGGCCGGTTTGGCAATCGTTGCGGCGGCAGGCGCTGCCGATTTTTTGGAACCGATTTCAAGAATCAGGTTTAAGGCGCCGTTGGAAAACTCATGGATGGTTTCTTCAATTTTGGCAAAATGATGCTGCTTGACCCAATCCAACACAAACCGGTTAGGTGCCAGCAATTTAATTTGTCCGTCGCTTTCTATGGCCTGAAGCGGCCGTATCCATGTACTGAAATCGGAACTGGAGATTTCATTTTCAAGTTTAGAAAGGCAGTTATTCCAAATTGAGCTCATCGATGTATATAAGATATTGATTTTTAAATGTAAGGAATTTTTGCTTGGTTGCCACTATACAGCAATAAAACAATGCACTACAGAATTGACAGGCTAGAACCTTTATTTTATCATCCACCGTCTTTTTTATCCGTTTTTGTTAACATTTATCTGATCAGGTCTTAAGCCAATGAAAAGAACATATCAACCCAGTAAAATCAAACGCGCCAGAACTCACGGTTTCCGCGCAAGAATGGCCACACGCAACGGTCGTAAGGTTTTGAACGCTCGCAGAGCAAAAGGTCGCGCCAGATTAACGGTTTAATTGACCGGTGCGTGATTGAGAAAGATTTCAGTTTTCCCCCACAGTTACGGTTAAAAAAACCGGCTGAATTTAAAAAGGTTTTTGCTAAGCCTGTAAAATCAAGCGACCAATATTTCACGCTGTTGGCCATCAGGAATGATCTCGATCATCCGAGGCTAGGCTTGGCAATTGCCAAAAAAAATATAAAAAAGGCAGTACAACGGAATTTGATTAAACGTATTGTCCGGGAAAGCTATCGGTTAAAACAACAAAACCTAGGGAATATAGATATTGTTGTTTTGGCTCGCAGGGAAGCTGCAGATGCTCCGCCGGACTTGTTAAGAAAGTCTTTGGAAAGGCATTGGCTTAAGTTGGTAACCCGATGCGATTCATACTCATAACACTCATAAAGTTTTACAAGTACTTTATTAGCCCCTTGCTTGGCAATAATTGTCGCTTCTATCCCAGCTGTTCCGCCTATGCCGTGGAAGCGCTTCAGCTTCATGGCGTTATAATCGGCTCCTATCTCACGCTCAGAAGATTATCAAAATGCCACCCTTTCCACGAAGGTGGCATTGATCCCGTTCCAGAAAAAATTGGTAATAATAAAAATGGATAACATTAGATTTATATTGATCGTTGTTTTTGCAATGCTCGTCTTTATGCTATGGCAAGCCTGGCAAGTGGATTATGGTCCAAAACCTCCCGTCGCAGTGACAGATACGACAAACACTAAGGAAGATCTGCCTTCCGCAGCCGGCACCCCTGCCCCGGCAGAAACTACCCAGCAGGAAACTTCGGCCGTACCGGCTGCAACCCTGCCCTCAGGCAAAATCATCAAAGTAAAAACCGACTTACTGGCCTTGGAAATTGATACTCAAGGCGGCACATTGCGCAATCTGGATCTGCTGGCTTATCCGGTGGAAAAAGAAAATACAATTGTCATTCGCCTGCGCGACATGCTTGGCTTGCCGGCTTCCGAAAAAAACCTTGCTCCGACACGCCTATTTGACAGCAATCCGGACAAATTATTTGTGGCGCAAAGCGGCTTGATTTCCGAAGGCGGGTCAGCAAACGCGGCTACGCACCATACCATTTTCAATAGTGAGAAAGACAGCTACGTGCTGGAGCCCGGTCAGGACACACTGACAGTACCATTGACCTGGACCGACAACAATGGTCTGGTTGTGACCAAATTATTTACGTTTAAACGCGGCAGTTATCAGATCGGCCTGGAACAGAAAGTACAGAATAACTCTGCACAAGCCTGGACCGGCAGACAGTATAGCCAGTTGATGCGCAAGCCTTATCAGGATGAAAAGAGTAACACCTTTATCAGAACCTATTCAGGCGGCGTACTTTATACCGAGGCAGAAAAATATCAGAAAGTCGATTTTGACGATATGGCCGAGGAAAATCTGAACGTCACGGCTAAAGGCGGCTGGACGGCCATGATTCAACACTATTTCGCTGCCGCTTGGATTCCTCCCGTCGACCAGGAAAACCATTTCTATACTAAAGACTTAAAAGACCAACATTATGTGATTGGCGCCTATTCCGCCCCCGTCATGGTAGCCAGCAATACCAATGCCCAGTTTGCTACGCAATTATTTGCCGGTCCTAAAATTCAGCCGATGATGGAAAATATCGCCAGCGGTCTGGAACTGACCGTTGATTATGGCTGGCTGACCATTATCGGCAAACCTATTTACTGGTTGCTGAATCAAATATACAACGTGGTCGGCAACTGGGGATGGGCGATTATCGGCGTGACTTTGTGTATTAAGCTGCTGTTCTTCCCGCTGTCGCAAGCCAGCTACCGGTCAATGGCGAAAATGCGCAAAATCCAGCCGCGTCTTAAAGAGATGCAGGAGCGTTTCGCCGATGATAGACAGCGTTTCAATAAAGAAATGATGGATATGTACAAACGCGAGAAGGTTAACCCCTTAGGCGGCTGTCTGCCGATTCTGATCCAGATCCCGGTTTTCATTTCCCTTTACTGGGTGCTGGTTGAAACGGTTGAAATCCGCCAGGCGCCATTCATGCTGTGGATACAGGATTTATCGGCCATGGACCCTTTCTATGTGCTGCCTGTGCTGATGGGCATTACCATGAAAATCCAGCAAGGTTTGAATCCGCCGCCGATTGACCCTATTCAGGCCAAGATCATGAAAATGTTCCCTATCGTATTCACCATTTTCTTCCTGTTCTTCCCGGCAGGTCTGGTTCTGTACTGGGTAGTCAATAATACCTTGTCTATCCTCCAACAATCGTATATTACTAAACAGATCAACGAAGCAAAGTAACGTGTATTAGTGGACATCGAAAATTTTGATACCATTGCAGCAATTGCAACACCGCCAGGGAACGGCGGTGTCGGTATTATCCGCATTTCAGGCCCTGACATTCCGGTCATAGCCAAACAACTTCTCACCAAACCGCTGCAGCCCAGGTTTGCGCTGTTTTCTTCTTTTCTCGGTGAAGACGGCTCGGCGATTGATTCCGGCATCGCGCTTTATTTTCCTGCTCCCGCTTCCTATACCGGTGAAGACGTGCTTGAGCTTCAGGGGCACGGCGGCTCTGTGGTGCTGGATATGCTGCTGCGGCGCGTTTTATCGCTGGGCGTTCGATTAGCCAACCCCGGCGAATTTACCGAGCGCGCCTTCCTGAATAACAAACTCGATCTGGCACAAGCTGAAGCTGTCGCCGATTTGATTGAAAGCAGCACCGAACAATCCGTGCGCTCCGCACAGAAATCCATGCAGGGTGTTTTTTCGCAACAGGTCAACGCGCTGGTTGACGAGCTGACAGAACTTCGGACCTATGTCGAGGCCGCTATCGACTTTGTCGATGAAGAAATCGATTTCCTGAGCGATGGCGTCGTGGAAAACCGCATCGTTCATTTATTGGAGCGCATCGAACAGATTCAGGCCACCGCGCAGCAAGGCCGCCTGTTGCGCGACGGCATGACGGTCGTCCTGGCTGGCAAACCTAATGCCGGCAAATCCAGCCTGCTCAATGCCCTGGCCGGACACGATGCGGCCATTGTCACCGATATTGCCGGCACTACGCGAGATGTCTTGAGAGAGCGCATACAACTCGATGGCATGCCCTTGCATGTAATCGACACGGCCGGCCTGAGAGAAAGCGAAAACGTTGTAGAAAAGGAAGGCATCCGCCGGGCCCAGGAGGAAATCAAGCAGGCCGACAGGATTTTGTTATTGCTGGACAGTCGCGAAAGCGAGGATGAACAGCAATTGCTGTCTTATTTACCGGACAATGTCAGCATCACCAAAATTTACAACAAAATAGATTTAATCGGTAGGGAGCCTGAAATACGGCAGACAGCGGCAAGCTTTGAAATTCACCTGTCCGTTAAAACCGGCGCCGGCATGGAATTGCTAAGTCAACACCTGAAGCAATGCATGGGCTACCATGAACAAACCGACAATGTATTTATTGCCCGAAGACGCCATATTGAAGCTTTGAGAAAAGGCCATGAATTTGTTCTGAGCGCTTTGCACCAACTCCAGGACAGCCAGGCCGGCGAACTGGTCGCAGAAGATTTAAGACAGGCCCAGAACAGTCTGGGTGAAATCACCGGTAAATTTACGTCGGATGATTTATTGGGAAAGATATTTTCCAGTTTCTGTATCGGAAAATAACCAGAAATTATTGAGAAATTAAAAGGAAGAGCTTCGGGGAAAAGGAGCAGCTATACCAGAACGCCAAGAGCTTTTCTGGTATAGCTTAATGATTATTAAATCATTCCTTTCAGATCGTTGAAAGCTTTTTCAGCGCTTTGCAATTCTTGCTCTGCTTCTTGTAAAGAGTTGTTTTTAGCATGATTGCGAGCATTTTTCAGCATGGTGTTCGCTTTTGAACGTGCTCTGTCTACTTTATCATTAGCATTGATTTCTTTGCTTATATCTAATGCTCCTTTAATCAGGTCAGCAACAGCAGCGCCTTTTTCTCCGTTTTTGATAGCATCTTGTGCTGCTTTAATTTTATCCACAGTCATATTAATCGCTTCAGCAGGCGCGTACTCGATTCTGCCTTTTTCTGCTTCAGCCATTGCTGAAGTTGAAACAGCTCCCATTGATGCAGCAATCAATAAAGACAGTAAGACTTTTCTTAAGATTTTCATATTGCACTAATTCCACAAGTTGTAGTTATTTCGAGTTATATTGGCAGTATAACTATCGATTTTCATGGTTAAGAGTTATCTACCGGCGGTAATTCTAACACATTTTGAAGATTTTCAATCGTTAAGGCGATTGAAAAAGATTAGATTATGTAGGGAAATTTAAAGTCTTAAAATTTAGCCGCTCAATCACAGGGATAATTAAACCTGATCTGATAGGACATTAGCGGGTTTTAGCCATCACTTCTTGAAAACCGGCTAGCTTTTTTCAACAATTGTTTTGAGGCTGGCATGTGATTTTTGCCGGCTACAACGCGCCGCTTCCGACTTTATTGCGCTGAAATCGGGTTGAATATTATTCATCATCCCTTTTAATATCGAGGAGGATCTCTCCGCTTTCGTCGACAGACAATAAAAATAAAATAGGCGCGCAACAAACCGGACAATCTTCATAATATTCCTGTGCGCCGGAAGAAGCATCCACAAGCATATCAATGGTTTCGCCGCAATAAGGGCAGATCACATCGACTTCTTTCAAGTCGTTCATGTTCACGCCTTTCGCAGCAGTCCGTCCATCCAGGACACAGGCAGTATGCGTTTGAGAAAACCGAACAAATAAGTCGGGAAAGTCACGTAATAGCGCAATTTAGGGCGTTTGGCTTCCAGCGCATGAATGACTTTTTCGGCGACAGCTTCGGCAGGCAAAGTAAACGGCGCGACAGGGCCTTCTTTCTGCAGGCGTTCTTCCATGTTTTTATAGATTTCCTTATGCACGCTGTTTGCCGAATCGATATTTTTCTTATACAGCTCGAACGCGTTTTTTCTGAAATTGCTCAGGATCGGCCCGGGCTCTATCAGTGAAACATGAATATTGCTGCCGTGCAGCTCGAGCCGCAATGTGTCGGCCAGGCCTTCCAGCGCGAATTTGCTGGCATTGTAAGCGCCGCGGTAAGTCATCGCGACGAATCCCAACACCGAGCTGTTATAAATAATGCGGCCATGACCCTGTTGGCGCATGATTGGAATCAGCAGATTAGTCAGCTCATGGGTGCCGAAGAAATTGGTTTCAAACTGGAAACGCAGCACATCGCGGCTTAGATCCTCAACAGCGCCGGGTTGGCCGAAAGCGCCATTATTGAACAATGCGTCGATCCTTCCGTCCGTCAATGCCACAACTTGCCGGACCGCCTGGCGGATACTGTCACTGTCAGCCAGATCCAGCTGCACGGCGGTAAATCCTTCCTGGCTTAATCTGGCGACATCTTCGGGCTTTCTTGCCGAAGCGATGACGTTGTGGCCGCGCTTTCTTAATTCGACGGCCGTGACATAACCGATGCCGCTGGAGCAGCCCGTGATCAATATGGTTTTCGATGGATTCATAGAACGATTATTGGGTTAATTCCTGCTCGTTATAATAAAAGCTTTTGCCGCTGCTGCAGTTGATCAAGAAGACCAATGCATCCTGGGTGCTTCTTGCATTGAGCTCAGACGCTTCGACGCGGCTGCACGCCCCGGTCGCCAGAGCCCGTTCTGCCGCCTGCCTTCTGAAACGCTCTATATCCGGCAAACGGTTCTGGTGATTCTTAACCACAACAGGTAATTGGTCAAACTGATACGGTGGAATTGCATAAGCTGAAAACTTCCCGGGATTATTCTTGATGAGAAACTGATTTTTGGCGCTTTCATCGGCAGCCGCCTGCTTTAACTGTGCCTGCCTTTGTTTTAATCTCTCTTGTTCAAGCTTGTCCTGATCAATTTTTTTCTGCTGTTCCAGCTGTTGTTTTTGTTGCTCATCCAGATCGGTGGAGCCGCCGGTTTTGACATTCAGTTCGATGTTCCGTTGCCCTGCTACACAGGGCGTTGATTGATAAGCTGTTTTGCCGTCAGTTCCCGTGCATTTGTAAACGCCGGCGGACGCATGGGCGGAAAAAAGAATTCCCAGAAAAATCACTGCAAATCGCATCGCACTCCCCAGTATATTATGTATAAAAGTAAGATTGAAAAGATTATAGGTGATATCAGGAACTTTGCTCATCCTGCCAATAGGATTGCTCAGTGTAGTAACGGCTCGAAAACAAAAACAGTACAGCATTAACCAACATTAAGCCGGTAAAAAACCAGAAATAATCCGCGCCGGCCAGTTTGCTGGAACCGTCGGCATTCTGGATCAGAAAATTGACGGCGCTGGTCAGCAGATTGCCGGCAGCTACCGACAGAAAATAAAGCGCCATGACAAATGACTTCATGGTTTTGGGCGCCTGTGTATAAGAAAATTCCAGGCAGGTCACAGAAACCATGACTTCGGCCGATGTCAGCAATAAATAAGCCAGCAACTGCCAGGTGATAGACGGAGACAAGCCGTTATCGATGTCGATTTGTATGAAGCCGGCAATGGCGAAAGCCAACGCAGTCAGGAACAAGCCGATCGCCATTTTTCTTAATGCCGTCAATTCAACGAACCGGCTTAAAAACGGGTAAACGCCATACGAAAACAGCGGCGTCAGCAGCATGATCAATAAAGGATTAGCGGCCTGGATTTGTGATGGCAACAATTCAACTCCGAAAATCATTCGGTCCATTTTTTGCGCCTGCAGTATCCACGATGAGCCGGTTTGATCGAATAAGGCCCAGAATATGGCAATAAAAGCATAAACGGACGCCAGTTTTTTCAAAGCCGTCAAACCGGCAGCGCTGAACATGTCTCTGACAAATACCATGCCGGCCGGCGGCACATGCACATAGCGGTAGCGGCCCGCCCAGAACGTAAGCGTAGCCAGCAGCATTAAAAGACCGGGAACGGCAAAGGCCACCGAAGAACCGTAATGATGCAGCAGCCACGGAATAATCAGCATCGAAGTGAAAGCGCCCAAATTGATGGAGAAATAAAACCAACTGAAGACCTTACCGACCAAATGCCGGTTATTTACGCCAAACTGGTCGCCGACATTTGCGGAAACACAAGGTTTTATGCCGCCTGAGCCGATCGCAATCAACCCCTGCCCGATCAATAAACCGAGACGCGTATCGTCAATCGCCAAAGAAAAATGGCCCAGACAATAAATCAGAGATAGATAAATGATCGTACGGTATTTGCCCAGCAGGCCGTCGGCCAATAAAGCGCCGAATAGCGGCATTAAATACACAGCCGAGGTAAACAAATGAAAATAACCCTGGGCTTCATTTTCAGACATGACATCAGGCCGGCCCGAAGCGTCTACCAGATACTGTGTCATAAAAATCACCAGGATGGCCCGCATTCCATAATAACTGAAGCGTTCAGCCGCTTCATTGCCGACGATATAAGGAATGCCGGTAGGCAGCGAATCAGATGGGTCTGGTTTGGTTTTATAGATTTCCATGATCATGCTCCTTTGCGTTTTCCGCCGATAATCATAACAAAATAGAATATTTAAAACCTATTGTTACTATTACCTGGAAAAATTCTGTTGATAAGTCTTAATTTTTATTTAATATCAATTTCTTATAACAAGTAATATTTTGCGCCTAACGTTATCCACAAGTTGTGCGCAGATTGTGGATAACTTGCTTGCTGAAATTGTTTGCACAGTAATCCACAGGTAACTCATAGTTATACCCAGAAGCAGGGCAAGCGCATATAAATCTCAAGAAGAAAAAATGACCTGCTCCCTAAATTGATCATTTAATGCCGCTCGAAACCGCTTGCGTTTGATACTCAATTGGGAGGGTTCATTTTTCAA
>NZ_JAZHOC010000078.1:0-133362 GCF_036553575.1 Methylobacter sp. Wu1
CCGATGCACTACGGCCGGACTTCATAATTTGGTTGCTGCCACAATCCGGGCAGGTAATTTCTTGATAACAGGTCATGCTCCATATTATATGAGCAAATCACATATTTGACCCATTACCCCTGTTTTTACTGGCATCCACGGTTAGCATAACGGCGGGGACGCCGGCCTTCTGCTATTTCTTGCCACACTGTCTATATCATCTATAATCATACCTCTAGCTAATACTGATCCATATATTTCCAGTAATTACAAAAATTGCATTACTTTGGCTTTTTCTAGCGCGTGTATAGCTTAGCAACCGATGTTTCCAGTTAGGGCCGGCAAGAGTAATGCCGCACTGGGGATCTGTGGAGCGGGATCGCCAGGGCTCGAAGTAGCAGAAGAGGAGCATCATGTTATGAGTTTACACTTTTCATGCTCAGGCATGCGCAAAGACCATGAATGCCAGGCCTGACCCGCGCTTCCGGCTGGCTGTCAGTATTTGTCGGCGATTTTATTTGTTACTGGAGATAGACCTATGAGCGATTTTCCCGCTTACGATGAGATTCATGTGATCTCGGATATTCACATGGGCGGCAACAGACCCAATTTTCAGATCCTGAAGGAGACCAGGAGGCTGGCGGGTTACATTGGGTGGGTGGCCCAACAGTGCCCGGCAGGCCATGTAGCGCTGGTGCTGAATGGGGATGTCTTCGACACGCTGGCCGAGGAACTGCCGGGCTATGTGGCGGTCGAGCAGGCCGTCTCTGTGGTTGAGCGGATCATGAAAGACGCGTCCTTCTCCTGCATCTGGGATGCGCTCGCGGCTTTCGTAGCGGGCGAACGGCGCACGCTGGTTTTTATCATCGGCAATCACGATATCGAAATAGCTTTCCCGACGGTGCAGCGTCTGATCATGAAACGATTGGCAGGCGATGACCTGGTCAAGCGCGCCCGGATCGAGTTCTCGACCACCGGCGCCGGCTATACCTGTACGGTCGGTAATGCGCGTATCTACTGCACGCACGGCAACGAGGTGGATGCCTGGAACTACAACCGCTACGAGGATCTGGCCAAGGTCGGGCGGCGCTTGAATGCCGGCCGCTCGCTCGATGCCAAGGAATGGTATCCGAACGCCGGCACGCGCATGGTCAAGGAGGTCATGAACGAGGTCAAGGAAAAATACAAATGGATCGATTTGCTGAAGCCGGAAACCCAGGCCGCGGTCGGCGCGCTGATCGTGCTCGATCCGTCCCAGGCGAAAAAGATCACCGACCTGGTCTCCATCGTCGGCGAGAGAGTCAGCGGCGGCAGGGAAGTCAACCAACGCCTGTCCGCTGAAGGGTTTCAGCCGCGCGAACAGGTGACGGATGCCTCGGCGGTGACGGTCAAGCAATTGCTGGGCCCCAATCTCAGAGAGGGTATCAACACGCATTCGCGGCAGGATTCGCAGGATGTGGACGCGATGCTGGCGCTGGCCGAGGCCAATCTCGGCAAGCCGAATGCCCAGATCGTCGAGCCGGCGGCGCCGCTGGGCACCTGGCAGCTGATTTTCGACCGGTTGACGGGCTGGCTCAGGGATGTGCCCAAGGACGAGGCGTTGCGCCGGGCGCTGAAAGACTGGCTGGCCGACGACAAGACCTTCGACCGTACCGACCGTGATGACACCTTCAAGGATGTCACGGCGGCGGTAGGGGCTTCGATCGATTTCATCGTCACCGGCCACACCCATCTGGAGCGGGCCATCGACATGGGCGGCGGGCGCTTCTACTTCAATTGCGGCACCTGGATCCGGCTGCTGCGTTTCACCGACGCCATGCTGAAGGACCAGAAGTCGTTCAAGCCGGTTTACGACGTCCTGATGGACGGCCGCATGGAACTGATCGACGAGGCGAAATTCGGCGGGCAAAGCTTCGTGATGAACCAGACCAGCGCCGTGTCCATCAAGGCGGAGAAAGGCGGCGTCGTGGGCTGCCTGAGCCATGTCGTCGGCGACGGCACCGGCGCGCCCCAGGTCGTCCAGCAATTCGCGAGGAAGTGACATGATCGAAAAGTACACTTCGGAAATCCGCAACGTCAAGCTCGAACTGTTAAGATCCGGGCCCGCCCACAATCAACTGTTGTCGCCGCTGACCAACTACATTGCCCTGTGCGGCTCCGACGGGCCGGTGACGCTGCAAATGCCGTTCGAGCATCGCCAGTTGCTGATGCGCCTGCGGCGGCTCAGATACCCCCAGGATAAGGACCCCGCCACTGACGACCAGCGGCAATCGGAAATCCGCGACATAGGCGAGGCCATCGGCCGCGTGCTCGGCCAGGTGCCGGCCTTGCTTTCCGAGCTCGGCAATGCCGGCGCCGAGAGCGGCAAACTCGTGCATTTGAGATTGGCCATGTCTGCATTCGAACTGGGCCTGATGCCCTTCGAAGCGGCCGTAGCGCCGGACGGTTTCCCCGGATCGGGCTCGCCGCTGTTCCTGCAAATGCGCACGCCGATCACGATCACGCGGGAAATCCGCCGGGGTCGTCCGCTGCCGGTCGACTGGACGCGTCCGCCCCGTATTCTGTTCGCGTTCGCGGCGCCGGATGGGCTTTACGTGCCCGCGCAGGCCCATTTGCAGGCCCTGCGCGAAGCCATCGAGCCCTGGGTCAAGATCAAGGACGAGAACCGCATCGAGGAAGTCAAAAAGCTGCTGACCGTGCTGCCCAATGCCACGCTGGAGCAAATCTGCTCGCTTTGCGCCTCGACCGAGTTCACCCATGTCCACATCCTGGCCCATGGCGCGCCGTTCAGGTATTCCGGCGATGAGCGCTACGGCCTGGCTTTGTGCAGCGAGACCGGCGACAGCGCCGACATCGTCGACGGCGAGCGCCTAGCTATCGCCCTGACCTCGAGCGATTCGGCCGGCAACACGCGCTTCCGCCCGACGCTCGTGACGCTGGCGACCTGCGATTCCGGCAATATCGAATCGGTGTTGACGCCCGGCGGCAGCATCGCCCACGAGCTGAATGCGGCCGGCATTCCGTGGGTCATCGCGTCCCAGTTTCCGCTGTGGATGAAGGCATCGGCCATCGCGGCCAAAGTGCTCTACCGCGGCTTGCTGAACGGCGGCGACCCGCGCTGGGTGCTTTACGAACTGCGCCAGCGGCTGCGTACGGATTCGCCGGAAACGCACGACTGGGCCAGCATCGTCGCCTACGCCACGGTGCCGTGGAATTTTGAACGTCAGGTCAACCTGTTCCGCGACCAGCAGACGCAGCGCAAAATCGAAGTGAAGTTTGACCGGATCGACGAACTGGTGGGAGCGAATCTGGACCGGGATCAAAGTGCCGCGCAGCTGCTCAGTGATGCCCAAAATGTGGAATTGACCGCGCTGTGTGCCTCGGTGCGCGAAGATCTGAAAAACTGGCGCGAGGAATCGCATGCCATCGTCTCGGCCAAGGATAAGGCGCAGCGCCTGGGCATCAGCGCCGCCAGCGAGAAACGCATCGGCATCGCCTATGCCTTGGCGGAAAATCTGCCATTGTCCCAGAAAGCCTACGAAGCCTGCCGCGATTTTTATCGTGATGCCTGGGAAATCGACCCTTGCAATTCCTGGGTGATCACGCAGTATCTGTCGATTATCGCCATCCTGAACCGGGAAGACGACGGCCCGGTGCTCAAGGAACTGGCGCATAAATACGGCATATTGTGGAACGCGGCCAGACAGATCGTGCAATGGCAGATCCGCAAATCGTCAGGCGAGGAGCGGGCTTATGCGTTGAGCACGCTGGCGGAACTCAGCTTGTTGGGAGTGGTATACGGCGGACAAGATATCGATCCTAAATCGCTGGAAACCGAGATTAAGCAGCACTGCCGAGAGATGCTGAACGAATTATGCTCCGATGCGTTTCCCATTTTTTCAACGCGGCGGCAGTTCAGGCGCTATCTGAAGGATTGGAGCACCCCGCTATGGGCCAGCCTGGCGCAGGCAGCATTGGGCGCGCTGGGGGATGAGTATTAAGCGTTGAGTCTGTGATGCAGGATATAACGGGAAAAGGATGCCCCGATTCAGTGCGACAGATTCGGTCCAGTTGGATTGAGGCGAGGTTGCGCCGGATTGCCGGATGATGGCCGGGATAAAAGTCTTTTGGGAGGGTTATTAAGAATGGCGCGCCCGAGAGGATTCGAACCTCTGGCCTCAGCCTCCGGAGGGCTGCGCTCTATCCAGCTGAGCTACGGGCGCGTTGGCGCATATTTTAACCGATTGCGCGCAAAATTACGATAGCATTGTTTTTAAATGTGCAAGACTGGCTTTGCCGCGCTCCTTGATGACTTCCGGCGCCAGTTGTTTCTTGTTGGCCCACTCCAGGTCGTCGGGAGGCAGTTCGTTCAGGAAACGGCTGGGTTCGCATTCGCTGATCTCGCCGTAGCGCTTCCGGTGCGTGCAATAGCTGAACGTCAGGGTGCGCTGGGCGCGCGTGATGCCGACATAGGCCAGGCGGCGTTCTTCCTCGATGTTGTCGGTTTCGATGCTGTTCTGATGCGGCAGCAGGTTTTCTTCCATGCCGATCAGGAACACATGCGGAAACTCCAGGCCTTTGGCGGCATGCAGGGTCATCAGGCTGACCTGGTCGCTGGCTTCTTCTTCCTGATTGCGCTCCATGATGTCCATCAGCATGATCTTGGAGACGATCTCGGACAGCGATTTTTCGCTGCTGTCCTTGTCGGCAACTGCTCCCTGCGTTGCTCTACCTCCTACATCCCTGTAGTCGTCTGCTATGCGCTTGAGCCAGTCGATCAGTTCCTGGACGTTCTTCATTTTGCGCTCGGCCGAGGCTGGCGTCTTGCTGTTTTCGCGCAGCCACTGTTCATAGCCGATCTGGCTCAGCATGGCTTCGATCACGGCAAAGGTATCTCCGCGCTCGATGCGGTCGGCCGTATCGATGACCCAGTCGCGGAATTTGCTCAGCCGCTGCATGGCTTTTTCGGGCAGTTTCTGGGTCAGGCCCAGTTCGGAGCTGGCCGCGAACAGGCTGATATGGCGCTCGTTGGCGTAGGCGCCGAGCTTTTCCAGCGTGGTCGGGCCGATCTCGCGGCGCGGCGTGTTGATGATGCGCAGGAAGGCGGCATCGTCGTCCTGGTTGACGAACAGGCGCAGGTAGCTGAGCACGTCCTTGATTTCGGAATAGGCGAAAAACGACGTGCTGCCGCTGATGAAATACGGGATGTTGTTCTCGCGCAGGCTGCGCTCGAACAGCCGCGACTGGTGATTGCCGCGGTATAAAATCGCGTAATCCTGATAGCTGCTGCCGGTCCTGAATTTATGGTGGATGATTTCGGACACGATCTGCTGGGCTTCGATCGTTTCGTCCCTGTGGCTCAGCACGCGCAATGGATCTCCGTAGCCCAGCTCGCTCCAGAGCTTTTTCTCGAACGCGTGCGGATTGTTCGCAATCAGATGGTTGGCGACTTTCAGAATGCGGCCGGTCGAGCGGTAATTCTGCTCCAGCTTGATGACTTTCAGCCGCGTGTAGTCTTTTTGCAGCTGCGCCAGGTTTTCGGGCTGGGCGCCGCGCCAGGCGTAGATGGACTGGTCATCGTCGCCGACTACGGTGAACCGGCCCAGATTGCCGGCAATCAGCTTGACGAGCTGGTACTGCGTGATGTTGGTGTCCTGGTATTCGTCGACAAGCAGATAGCGGATCTTGTTCTGCCATTTTTCCAGCACGGCCGGCTGTTCCTGAAACAGCAGCACGGGCAGCAGGATCAGGTCATCGAAATCGACGGCGTTGTAGGCTTTCAGGCTGCGGATATAGTCGCTGTAAAGCACGGCCGCCGGGTATTGCTCCGCCGTCGCCGTCGATACGGCCAGTTCCGGCGTGACGAAGGCGTTTTTCCATTGGCCGATCTGCCAGGAATAATGGTCGACCTTGTCGATATCGCAGTTCTTGCTGTCATGGCTGATCAGGTTGCGCAGCAGGGTGAGCTTGTCCTGCTCGTCGAACAGCGTCAGGCCGGCCTTGTAGCCCAGCGTTTTATGCTCGGCGCGCAGGATTTCCAGGCCCAGCGAGTGAAACGTCGAGACCCTGAGGCCGCGCAGCTGCTTGTCGTCCAGCAGTTTGGAAACGCGGCTTTTCATTTCGCGCGCAGCCTTGTTGGTGAAAGTCACGGCGGCGATATTGCGCGCCGGTATGCCGCCCTGGGTGATCAGATAGGCGATTTTTTCGGTGATCACGCGCGTCTTGCCGCTGCCGGCGCCGGCCAGCACTAATAAAGGATGATCGATGGTTTTAACAGCGGCTTGCTGCTGTGGATTCAGTTTGGCCATCACTACGATAAAAACTTAGGCTGAAACCGGCCTATTATATACATTTTGCCGGGCATCAATCACGCGCCGAGATACGCATCTCGCCATTTTCCTGCTTCATGTTGAATTGCTGCAGGACATTCATGCCGAGCAAGGGCTGGCTTAAGTTCGGCACGACCCGGGCCGGCGCATTTTTGACTACGAAATGCCCGAATTTGAGCTCCGAAATGACGACCGTGCAGGCGTCGGTCTGACCATTGGCGGTATCCACAATGACTTTTTCCTTACAGGCCATTCCGGCATCGGAAGCGAGTGAAGCTGGCAAGGAGACAACGGATGCGCCGGTATCGATCACGAACATCAGGGATTTGTTGTTAACGGAGCCTTCCAGAAAATAATGCCCATTAGCACCTTGCTTGACGACAAGCTCACGGTGAGCCTTTTTCTCCGGATCTTTTTCGGGCGGCTTTTCCTTAATCACGGATGTCCATGAAGACACGGTTTTGACATTCTCCGAGCAGGCCGATTTCTGGTAAATGATGTTGCCTTGCTGATTCCTGCATTTGAAGATCGTGTCATTGCTCCAGGTGTTCGTGCTGAACGATGCCAGCCCTACGGACAACAACAATAAACTATTTTTTTTCATGATTCCCCTCTGGTGATTGGTGCAGCTTGTCGCTGGTAGGCTGGGTTGGTAAACCCAGCAAGCTATTTAAAAGAATAGCACAGGCGTTTCGAAGCGAATGAATTCGGCTGTATGCTCCATTAAATGCTTCTGTCCAGTTTGCGATAACCAATCGCCTCGCTTAAATGCGCGATTTCTATCTGCTCTGAATGAGCCAGATCGGCAATGGTGCGGGCGAGCTTGAGGATGCGATGATAGGCGCGATGCGACAGGCCGAATTTGTCCATGGCCTGCTCCAGCAGCTGATGGCCCTGCTCGGATAACGGGCAGAACTGTTTGACTTCCTTGGCCGTCAGCACCGCGTTGGCCTTGCCGCTGCGCGCGACGGCAATGTTGCGCGCCGCCTCGACTCGTGCCCGGATTGTCGCGCTGTTTTCCTCGCCGTCTGGCGAGCCTTTGCGCAAGACCTCATGCGGAACCCTCGGCACTTCCAGATGCATGTCGATGCGGTCGAGCAGCGGGCCTGACACGCGAGCCCGGTAACGCATGACCTGCTCCGAAGTACAGTGGCAGCGGCCCGAGACATCGCCCAGATAACCACACGGGCACGGATTCATAGCCGCGATCAACTGGAAGCGGGCCGGAAAATCAGCTTGCCGGCTGGCGCGTGAAATCGTGATATGGCCGGTCTCCAGCGGCTCGCGCAGCACTTCGAGCACCTTCCGGTCGAATTCGGGCAGCTCATCAAGGAACAGGGCGCCGTTGTGCGCCAGCGAGATTTCGCCGGGCCGGGGATTGGAGCCGCCGCCGACCAGCGCCGCCGCCGACGCCGTATGGTGCGGCGCGCGATAGGGCGGTTTCAGCCAGTTGGCCACATCGAGCCCCTGGTCGCTGATCGAAGCGATGGCGGCGCTTTCCTGGGCCTGTTGTTCGGACAACAGCGGCAGAATGGTCGGCAGGCGCGAAGCCAGCATCGATTTGCCGGTGCCGGGCGGGCCCAGCATCAGCAGGTTGTGAGAACCGGCCGCGGCGATTTCAAAGGCGCGTTTGACATGATACTGGCCGTGCACATCGGCAAAGTCGATGCCGTCGGTCTGCGTATCTGGCGCGGGTTGCTGGAATTCCGGCTGTATCAGGCTTTGTCCGCTCAGATGCGCGCAGACTTCCAGCAGATGGCCGGCCGGCAGGATCTCTATGCCTTTGACTAAGGCGGCTTCGGCGATATTCTCGCGCGGTAGCAGCAGTTTCCTGCCGTTGTTGCGGGCCTGTATCGCGATCGGCAGCACGCCGCTGATCGGCCGCAGCTCGCCGCCCAGGGACAACTCGCCGATGCATTCGTACTGGTCGAGGCCTGCGGTCGGAATCTGGCTGGATGCCGCCAGGATGCCCAGCGCGATGGCCAGGTCGAAACGGCCGCCTTCCTTGGGCAGATCGGCAGGGGCCAGGTTGATCGTGATGCGCTGGGCCGGAAACTCAAAGCGTGAGTTCAGGATCGCGCCGCGCACGCGGTCCTTGCTCTCCTTGACGGCCGCCTCCGGCAAGCCGACGATGGACAGCGCCGGCAGGCCGTTGGCCACGTGTACTTCGACCGTGACCAAGGGCGCATTGATGCCGGCGCGGCCCCGGCTGTAGATGACGGCTAAAGCCATGGGCTGATGTTTATTTCAGGAGGGCGACTAAAGCCGCGCCCACAGCAGTGTGATATTTTACAGGTCGGCTTTGTCAAGGATTTGTGCCTCCATGGCCGCGACGCGTTTTTCCAGGTCTTCAAGCTTGGAGCGGGTTTTGGCTAAAACCGCTTTCTGCACTTCAAACTCTTCACGTGTGACCAGGTCCAGTTTGCCTAAGGCGCCCTGCAAAATGGCGTGGAAGCTTTTTTCCAGGTCTTCTTTCAGGTTGCTCAGACCCGGCGGAATGGCGCCGGCCAGGCGGCTGGCAAGATCATCAAGGGCTTTGGGATCAAACATAGGATATCTCTCTCTTTACTTAAAGGTAAAAGGCGGCAAACCATGCCGGCCTGTTGTGATTAATCGTTCTCTGTTTCCACCGGCCTGTCGGCGGCTGGCTTATGTTCCCGGCATATTTTTTCGGTATCCGGGCGGCTTAACGGCACCTGGGCCAGATCGCACTGGTAATGATTGTCGATCTCGTCGAAATGGCTGCAGGAGTTGCAGACGCCAAATGTCCGGACATTGTTGGTTATCTGTAACGTCCGCAGCATGGAATTCAAGGCATCGCCGAGGGTCGTGTATTGCTTGATCGCCAGGGCGTTCTCGGCCTGCGCGAACACATCGAGCGCTTCCAGTTCGTCCAGCAGGCGCACGCCGGATTTGGACAGGGAAAGATGCACGACGCGCCCGTCTTCGGAGTCGCTGCTGCGCTCGATATAGCCTTTGCGCTCAAGGACCTGTATCGTCTGCGAAACAGTGCCTTTAGTCAGCCCCAGATAGTCGGTCACGGCCGCGGGCGTGTCGCTGCACCAGTTGCAGCGGGACAGATAGTCCAGCACCTGGATGTGGATCGGCTGCAAGCCAACCGCGGCATACTTTTTCCGTTCTTCTGAACGCACCAGGGTGCTGATGCGCTCGATCAATTTAAAAGTGTCTTTTAATTCCTGCATTCAACTGACTACTTCAAACCGAGGGCTTTCTTGAAAAACTCAGGCTGGGCCAATGAAGCCTTGTGGATATCGACATTGTAGTAAGTCGTGTCGAAGTTTTTGTTGGCGGAGTCCAGTTCCCTGAATTTCGCCAGGCTGGCCTTGCTGGCGATCGTGGCGCTCCACCAGCCGGACGGATAGATGGCTTGCGGGAAGAACAGCGTTTGCAGGTGTTCGAAACCGGCCGAACCCATGGCATCGCGCATCTCGCCGATCAGCTTCATGTGATACAGCGGCGATTCGCTTTGCTGCACGACCATGCCGTGCTCGGACAGGCAGTTGAAGCAGTCGCGGTAGAATTCCTTGCTGAACAGGCCTTCGGCCGGGCCGGCCGGATCGGTGCTGTCGACGATGATAATGTCCACGGAATTGGGCTCGGCATCTTTGACCCACTTGATGCCGTCGATGAATTTCAGATCGGCGCGCGGATCGTTATTGGATTCGCACAATTCGGGAAAGTAGATTTCGGCCAGACGCGTGACGCGCTCGTCGATATCGATCTGTACGGCCTGTTCGACGGACTGGTGCTTCAAAATTTCCCTCAAGGTGCCGCAGTCGCCGCCGCCGATGATCCAGACGCGTTTCGGATCGGGGTGCGTGAATAAGACCGGATGACTCATCATCTCATGATAGAGGAAGTTATCGCGCGTCGATACCATCGTGCAGCCGTCGATGACCATCAAATTGCCGAAATCCTCGGTTTCATAAATTTCAATAAATTGATATTCCGATTGCTCCTCGTGCAACTTTTGTTTAAATTTTAACGAAAAGGCGGATTCTGCACCTGGAGCTTGCTCGGTAAACCACTGAGACGGATTCATTATCTGTGTTCCTAAAAACGAATAAACAAATCAATATTATATTAGAATTCTGTCGTATTTAGGCGGAATGGAGTGAAAAAGTTGTATTTAAGTGATTCAAAGACGTGGACTATCGAGGATTCGGCGCAAACCTACGGCATACAAAACTGGGGCGACGGTTACTTTGCGATCAATGCCGAAGGGCACGTCTGCGTAAGGCCGAGCTCCGACAAAGCCGTCGAAATCGATCTGTACGAAATCGCCGGTTCGCTCAAGGACAAGAATCTGTCCCTGCCGGTCCTGGTGCGCTTTACCGACATCCTCAAAGACCGCGTCCGGCGCCTGCAGGCCGCCTTCGAGAAAGCCTGCGTCAATAATGACTATCAGGGCCGCTACACGCCCGTCTACCCGATCAAGGTCAACCAGCAGCGCAAAGTCGTCGAGGGCATTCTGGCTTCCGACAATGTCGGGCTGGAAGCGGGCAGCAAGCCGGAGCTGCTGGCGATCATGGCGCTATCGACGCAGTCGGTCGTGATCTGCAACGGCTACAAGGACCGGGCTTATATCCGCCTGGCGCTGATCGGCCTGAAGATGGGGCTGAACCTGTTTCTGGTCATTGAAAAACCTTCCGAACTGGAACTGATCATAGAGGAAGCTGCGCGGTTGAACGTCAGGCCGCAGCTGGGCGTGCGTATCCGGCTGGCCAGCATCAGCGCCGGCAAATGGCAGAACAGCGGCGGCGAGAAATCCAAATTCGGCTTTCACGCCAATGAAGTGCTGGGATTGGTCGAGCGCCTCAAACAAGCGGAACTGCTCGATACCCTCAAGCTCATGCATTTTCACATGGGTTCGCAGATCGCCAACATCCACGACATCAAGGTCGCGCTGAAAGAAGCCGGGCAATTCTACGTCGAACTGCACCGCCAGGGCGCTCCCGTAAAAATCATCGATGCCGGCGGCGGCCTCGGCGTCGATTACGACGGCAGCCGGTCGCGGCGCGAGTCATCGATCAATTACAGCATGGACGAATACGCGCAGAACATCGTGCGCAGCTTCGCCGAAATCTGCGCCGAAAAGCAGGTGCCGCAGCCCGATATCATCACCGAGTCGGGCCGCGCGATCACGGCCCATCATGCCGTATTGATCACCAACGTGACCGATATCGAATCGGTCTATACCAATGACTCGGCCAAACAGCCTCTGGCCAACGGGCAGAACATCGTCGAGCGTTACCATGATGCGCAATTCGCTCTGTCGGAAGCCCGCGCGCAGTTCAATCAGGACAAGCTGAGCATCGTAGAACTGGCCCAGGCTGAGAACGACTATGCGGTCATCTGCCAGCAGATCAAAAACAGCCTGAATCCGAAAAGCCAGAACGAAGCCACGATATTGCAGGAGCTGAGCGAGAAGCTGGCCGACAAGGTGTTCTGCAATTTCTCGCTGTTCCAGTCCATGCCCGACATCTGGGGCATCGAGCAGATCTTTCCGATCATGCCCATACACCGGCTGGACGAGCGGCCTTCGCGGCGCGCCGTGCTCCAGGACCTGACCTGCGATTCGGACGGCCGCATCGACCAGTATATCGACGGCCAGAACATCGAAACGACGCTGGCGCTGCATGAAATCGACAGCAGGGAACCGTACCTGATCGGCTTTTTCATGCTGGGCGCCTACCAGGAAATTCTCGGCGACATGCACAACCTGTTCGGCGATACGCACTCGATCAATATCGAGCTCGACGACAGCGGGTATCATTTTTACGATCTGCTCGAAGGCGAGCATGTCGGCGATCTGCTGGATTACGTCCATATCTGTCCTGAGGAACTGAAAGCCGCCTACCGCGAGAAGCTGGCAAGAAGCCCTGTCAGCGAACAGGAGCGGCGGGACTACGAAAAAGAACTGGTCGCGGGCCTGACGGCTTATACCTATCTGGAGCGCTAGCTGAACGTAGGGTACGCATTGCGTACCTTATCCTCAAGCGGGACGGGGTTTGTAACCCCCTTCCTAACATTTCAGAGCTGTCTGAGCCAGGCAATGACATTTAATCAATGCAAACGTTTCGGGCGCGGCAACATGCCACGCCCGGCAGTAGGGTACGCATCGCGTACCTTCCCTGGATTTGATGCACTGACAACGTTTTGAAAATGGTACGCGATGCGTACAACTGGAGCGGTAACATGAAAGCAGGCATGATCGGACTCGGCGCGATGGGCGTCGGCATGGCCGGAAATCTCGCCAAGGCGGGCTATCTGACGGCCGTTTACAATCGCACGGCGGCAACGGCGCAAAGTCTCGCCGAAGGTCTGGGCGTAACCGCTTATGAAACGCCCCAGGCGTTGGCGGCTGAAGTCGATGCCGTGCTGATCTGCGTTTCCGCCGATCAGGATGTGCTGGATGTCGTTAATGCCGTCGCCGCCGCCATCAAGCCCGGATCGGTCGTCGTCGACATGTCTACGGTCAGCAGCGAGACGGCCAGAAAAGCCGCCGCGATACTGGCCGCAAAACAGGCCGCTTTTCTCGATGCGCCGGTATCGGGCGGCGTCGAAGGCGCCAGCAAAGGCACGTTGGCCATGATGATAGGCGGCGACGCCGATGCCCTGGAAAAAGTCCGTCCGGTGCTGGCGGCCATGGCGAACCGTATCATGCATATGGGGCCGACCGGCGCGGGCCAGAATACGAAGGCCGTCAACCAGATCATGGCCGCCGGCATCAATCAGGCCGTGACCGAGGCGCTGGCCTTCGGGCAGACGCAGGGCCTGCCGATGGACAAGGTCATCGAAGTCATCTCCGGCGGCGCGGCCGGCAATTGGTTTCTGGAACACCGCGGCCCGACCATGACGCGCGGCACTTTCGCGCCGGGCTTCAAGCTGGCGCTGCATCACAAGGATCTGAAAATCTGCCAGGCCATGGCCCGGCAGATCGGCGCATCGACTACGATGATCGACATGACGCTGGCCGACTACGAGCAATTGATGGCGGCGGGGCTTGGGGATGAGGATATTTCGGCACTGTACCGGCTAAAAAACAAGTCTTGAGTAGGGTACGAGACTGTGAAAGTATTCAGAATTTTTCTCTTTAATTTCTATATGTTGTTGTATACAAATATCAAATGCACAATATATTGTGGTAAAAATTTCAAAAAACGAATACTTTCACAGTCTCGTACGCATCGCGTACCTTTTCTGAATTTGATCCACTTGCGACGTTTTGAAAATGGTACGCGATGCGTCCCCTACGAAATCGGCCGGATCAGTCAGCCCCGCAGCAGCGCTTGAACTTCTTGCCGCTGCCGCAGGGGCATGGCGCATTCTTGCCCTGGTTGGTCTGCAGCCCGACCTTGCCTATCGATTTGACGATGCCGTCCAGGTAAAACCAGCGGCCGTTGGTCCGGGTAAAGCGGCTGGCCTCGTTCATCACATGCTCCTCGCCATCCTGCAGAAAATACGCCTTAAATTCCACGAGTCCCTTGCTGTCCTTAAGGCCGCCCTTTTTAGTGCCGGTGATCTCCAGCTTTTGCCACTCGGCTTTTTCCCTGGAAAAGTCGATAGCGGCAGGCCGCGTGCTCGCATCCCAGGTTGCCAGCAAATAAGCTTCATCCTGGCGGGCATAAGCGGTAAAACGCGAACGCATCAGCGCTTCGGCGGTGGGCGCGGTTTTTTCTCCGCGGTGATACTGGCCGCAGCATTCAGAATAGTCGAGGCCGGAGCCGCAAAGACAATGTTGTTGATCAGTCATGTCAAGTCAATCGGTACAGGAAAGAATTATTTACCCCAGCAATTTGCAACAGAGTCGGTGCCTGACACGGTTTTGACGTCGGCTTGATTGATGCCGAGGACGTTGCATTTTGCATCGGTGAAGGTAGGCGTGGCCGCAGCGGTATAGCCATTGGCATCGGCAGCGGTGATGCTGATCGTATATTTGCCGTCGGGCGAAGAAGTGCCGAGGTTTAATCCGGCATTGGTCAAATCGGTCGTGTAAGCTGCATGATTGGCCCGCCATTTCTCTTCAGCCAATTGCACTTGCAACAATCCAGCCTTCCCGTCTGAGCGCTTGGCGCGTGTCACGTATTCGGTATAGGAAGGATAAGCAATTGCCGCAAGAATACCGATAATAGCCACCACTATCATCAATTCTATCAGAGTAAATCCGTCAAATCGTTTAAACGTCTTCATTGATTCTCCTTTTAAATTTTTATTTCATTAAGAATAGCATAACCGGCCATATTTGCCCGCGTCATGAAGGCCAGCCGATTAGCGTTCCAATTCAGCCGATAAGCGGCATCCGGCGCACCTTTCAAAAACCGATACCCATCTATACTTACCACAAACAAAAAAAGGGGATCAGATATGAAAAAATTAGGGAGTTCAGGCTTCTCGCTGATTGAACTGATGATAGTTATTGCCATCATGGGCATTATTGCGGCGCTGGCTGTGCCTTCTTACCGAGACATGCTTGCACGGAACCGGCTGAAACAAGCGGCTGAAGGGTTGAAATCCGACTTGCAATGGATGCGCGCCGAATCCATAAAGCAAAGCTGCAATCTTCGGGCTTCTTTTACCGAAGGCGCCAACTGGTCTTACCAGATCTACATACCGCCTGCTGCTGCCGGCAGCGCATGCGCTCTTCAGCATGTCAGCCATGGGTGCCCCGCCGCAGCCACTGCCAATTGCAATATAAAAACCGTAAGCAGCACACAGTATGCCGGAACCACAATGGATGATCCTGATTTTTTTAGCGCTCCTGAAACCGTAGCGGAATTCGATTTTAGACGCGGTGAAGCGAGAAGAAGCAATAACAGCTTAAGCCATGGAAGCGTGGAGATGATTTCATCCAATTATAAAGTGAAGGTGATGGTAGCTTCCGTTGGGCGCGTAAGAATCTGTAATGAAGAAGGTTCGACCGGATACCCGAATTGCTGACCAGGAGAAAGCCGACATGAAAAAACAATCCGGTTTCACGCTTATCGAGATAATGATTGCCTTGTTGTTGGGGCTGATCATTGTGGGAGCAACCATCGCCATTTACATCACCACGGTCAGAAGCAGCACCGATACTGTCAGGTCGGTACGCCTGAATCATGATCTGGAATCGGTCATGACGATCATGGTCAACGACATCAAGCGCGCGGGCTACTGGCGCGGCGCTGTACTCAACAACTGGCATATAGCGTATGTGGCCAATGGCGGCGCTCCCGTCAATGATCCCAATCCTTTTACCGCCGCTGCAACCCGATTAAACATAATCGGTGGCAATTGCATTCTGTATAGTTACGATGCAAACAATAATGGCGCGGTCGATGCCAGCGAATTTTATGGATTCAGATTCACCAACAATTCCATCCAAATGCGCTCGGGGGGCGCTAACACTACCGATTGCGCCAATCCCGATGACAACTGGGATGGATTTATGGAAGGCAATCAGCTGAACATCACTGATCTTCAATTCAGTTTCGTGGCACTGGCGGCGCAGGCGGCCGTCGCGAATGTTCACCCCGCTTTGCCGGCTCTGGCCGGCACTTCCCGCTGCTTGAACATTACCACGGCAGCTGCGCCCAATACCGGCGTAACCTGCACCGTAGCCAATGCAGGCGATTACATTTCCGTAAAACGCGTGGTTGATATTCACTTAACGGGCGCGCTGGATGCTGATCCGACTGTTACCAAGACCCTGAGCAGTACGGTTAAAGTCAGAAACGATCATATCTTCAGACAGCCATAGAGAATCAAGGGAACCTTCATGAAAACGATAACGCACAGATTCAAGAGCCAGCAGGGCGCCGCAAGTTTATTAACGGCCCTCGTGTTGTTGATCAGTATCACCCTTGTCATTTTGCTCACTTCCAAAGAAGTGCTCGTAGAAACCAAAGTCACCGCCGACAATTACCGTACCAGTCAGGCGACGGCGGCGGCCAGTGCGGCCATGAATCAGGCAGAGGCTTATTTTATGACCGGCGGGCTGGATCAAATAGATAACGATACAGGCGCCGCCGGGGCTGATGGGTTAGTTGATTACACCAGCGCCTCGCCATTTTCTCTTGATCCTGATGATCTGACCGCCGGCACGCAAACCACCTCCGCACAGTTTTATTTCGACAACAGCGATGACAATGCCTGCGACTGCCAGGCCGATGCTTCCAAGACGATAGACAGTGATGGGGATGGCGACTGCTTTGGAACGTTAGGAAAAAACATGACTCGCGCCCTGGTGACCGCCAAAGGCTGGAGCGACGATGGCACCGCCGTTCGCACGGTAACCCAATGCATGGGCACTTTTGATATTTTTGATAACGGCGACGGCCCCAAACAGCCGTTCGTCAGCAAGGCTTCGGTGGGCGTATTCGGTAATGCGACAATCATTAACCGCTACACCAACAGCAGCATCTGGACGGGGGGCGCCAATGACATCAGCGGTGCGGCTTTTGCCACTTATTTAAGGCCGGCGAATACTGCAACCAGCGATTACATCAAGACAGAGCTAAACAGTGATTGCGAGGTTTCGCCATGCGGCGACCCCAATAACCCCGGGCCGAATACGCAATTGGTATCCAACAAGAAGACTGGCGCAGGTATCGATATCATTACCGACGACGCGACCTTATCCAGTAAAACTGCGGATCAATTTTTTGATATGTTTTTTGCTGTGACCAAAGCCCAGTTCATGAAGGTCGCGGAAAACGCAAATCAAAAACTGCCCAATGCGGCGGGAGTAACAAGCCCCAACGGCATGAGCGGGGTTATCTGGGTGGAAGGAAATCTTACGCTTAATGCCACCGATGTAGTGGGAAGTCCGGCCACGCCCGCCGTTCTGGTTGTCAATGGCGATTTTTCATTAAGCGGGGGCGCGACTGTTTACGGCGTGATTTACGTAACAGGAACCTTACATATAACAGGCAATCCGGTCATAAAAGGTACCGTGATAGGCGAGAGCAACACAACCAGCGGCGGGGGCGGTACTTTGAAATTGGTGTATGTGCCGATAGTGGGAGACGATCAGGCACCGCCGTTTATTGTCGGTACCGGCATGATTGTCCCAGGTTCATGGAAAGATTGGTGATCAATAATTAAAACAGGATACAGCAATGAAATTAATTAACCCGATAAAAAACAGCACCGGTATCGGCCTGATAGAAGTGTTGATTACCACCGTGGTCGTTGCCGTGGGCTTGCTGGCGATCGCGTCCTTGCAAGGCGACCTGATGAATGGCAGCGGTTTGAATAAAACCCGCGCGGAAGCCAAAGCGCTCTGCGACACCAAGATCGAGGAACTCAGGGACAGGATCGAAAAAACAGGCGCATCGGGCTATGATGCGATTGCATCTTCGGCCGCAAACGAGACTATAACAGGTACGAACGAAACCTTCAGCAGAGGCTGGGTCGTGACGGACCTGACCGGTCCCGCCCGGAAACAGATCAGCGCAACCTGCAGCTGGCCCAAAGGGCAGGTGGTCGTGCAAAGCGTCGTGGTATTTGAAGATGTGTGGGCATCAGGGGTTGGCGCTCAAGGGCAAAACAGCGGCGTTGATACTAACGATCCCAGCACGAACGCCGAATCTTCAGAAGAAATCAAGCCGGAAATCATAGATCTTCCTCAAGCCCAAACGCCAAACAGCATCTATACCGTTGACGGCAAGACCTATATGGTTACTGCCAGCGGTAAGCAGGCTGCCCGGGTATATAGTTGCGGTACTTTACAGCCTTTTGAACACGGCTTATACACCCGCCGCGTCAACAGAGACGGCGTGGTTGGCGACGAATCGATTGAGTTGTTTGAAAAGTCTACGGTTGACACCAATTACTGTATTCCGAAAGTGCGTTTCAATGGCGGCGTTATTATTCCCATAACCGGCATCGTGCATTCTAAGGCGACGGACGGCAATGGCAAAAATGCGCCATTGCTGGATATCAGCCTGTTTACTTTCAACACGACGGAAAGCGGCACCTATTGCATTTTTGAACCGGTAGCCGGGGCTGTAAGCGCGCCTTATGTCTGTTATGTCGGGGGCAATTGTAAATTCGGTCCGGCCGGCACTCCGGTAAGCGGCAATGTTCCTGTTACGGAATGCCCTAACCCCGCTTTCGCTGCAGCTAAAGTCGGCCCAGGCGGCTGGCGTGGCAAAGTAGGCTTGCTGGGCGTTGCGGCTACCGACAAAAATGTCTGCTTTGCGGAAGAACTGGCGGGAACCGCTACAACGCTTGATACGGCAAGAAATTACTATACGCGTAATAATGGCCTGAATGAGGGCATAAACAAGCCATATGGTTGCCATGACTTTTTAATCATCAATGGTCAGCAAAATGCAAAAGGTATGCACGATGAATGCAGCGCACAAGCGGCGGCTATCGGCGGGTTTAAACTGGCGACCAAAAATATACAGCGCGATATAACAGGAAATAATGTTTTTGATCCTGCTGTCGATACGAGTTATTGCGTGGGAGACCCTATCTCGAGCTATACGGTTAACGGCAAAATAGAGAACGCCAACAGCGCGCCGAAAATTACCATGATCGGCGGTAATTGCACGGCCACGACAACCGATTACACCTGCAATATCGCCACAGGAGAAACATCGGCCACTGTCAGCGGCAGTTATAACGGTGAAACACAAAACTGCACCTTCTCGCTGGCCGCGGCAGATGGCTGTACCTTATCGTTTACGCCATCGAACAATCCGACTTATACCGTTACAGGCATCATTATGGGTGCAGCGGCAGGCTCAGTTTCAGTCTCGCTTGATCCGTCTGACATTCAGTGTCCCACAACGCCTAATGGCGACGGCAATTACACCTATAGCTGTAGCGTTACTGCGGCAGACCCCACTACTGCCACGCTGACAGCAACGGCGTCAGTAATAAGCGCAGCGGTAGAGCCGGCCACGCAAACAGTGACCCTGACGGGCGCATCCGGCACGACGATCACGGTTCCGGGCCCTTTTGTTGCGAATGACGTTCCGACTTATACTATTAGCGGTTCTATAAAAATTGAGGATAAAGTTGTTGATTTAACCACAGTCACGGTTGCGGTCGATGCCAACATGGGGGCTTGCACGCTGACAGGCGGGCATAGCGCAGGCATGACTCCGAGCTATAGCTGCATTGTTCCCGGCGGCGATAACCATCTCACCGTTGCCATCAGTCCTCACTGCTCAGCGGGCAATGGAGGCAAGAAACACCAACTGTCCGATGGCGCAACTACATCGCTAAACGGAAGTTTGTATATTGATCTAGGCAATGTGAGTGGAAACGCAACTAAAAACATTACAATCGCAAAATCAAGCACTAATTGTTAATCCCTCAGGCGGGACGGGATTTGCAATCCCGTCCTTTTCGTTTCTGTGATGCTTGAGTTAAGTGGAGCCGTTAATCAACGCCTGACGTTTCGGAAGGGTTCGCCAGGCTGGCTAACTGTTCTGTAAGGCATGGAAAGCGCTTCGGGTCGAATACCCTCAAAGGGCACAAGTGAATTCGGCCTTGCAGGAATTTTTTGAGACTTTTGGAAAACCGGAACACGCTATCCTTAACGTATTCCGGTAAGAAGGAAGGAAGACGCATCCTGGCGCCTGGAGCTTGCCTAACGCGCCACGCTGAGAGAGTGTGTGGTGATCGTGGTGGATTTTGCGTTGGAAGCCTGGAGCATTGTTCTGGAAGTTCTGATTTTACCCCCTGGGTTCGCCAGATAAATTCCGGGCGAAAGCGCAAGCATGCGGTTGGCGGATAAGCTCGGACAGCATTTAATTGTTGGACTTCAGGCCGACGATCCGGGAGTCGATTCCACCAACGCCGCCGCTGATGCTGTCTGATGCCGGCGTTTTAGCGCCGGTTTGCTCGGTGAAGCCGAAGGTCTCGGATGCTGTATCTTCTGGGGCGGTATGCGCATCATGGATGCTTAACGCCACGATCAGGCTCAGTAAATAAGCGAAAAAATAATAGTAGCGCTGCATAAATACTCTCGTGACAGATGGAAAGTCGGCCAAAGCCGGATTGTTGTTGTCGTTGGCAGGCGCCGCAGTTAGCCCGAGATCGGGCAATTGCCGGCCTGCTGCTTCCAAACACAGTCACTGATAAACATGGCAATTAATATGCCAATACATAGCTATCTGAATTGTTTGATTTTTTATTGTCGGTTCCGGGTTTGACCAATAAAACTGTGTTATATGGCGCACTCGATATGGCATATGACTCAATGCGTTAAGCCGGCTATATAACTGATGCTGCGCAGTAACGCTAAAACAGCACAGGGATCGATTTGTGCGTAATATCAATCAGACAGGACTCACTTGGCCTGTTAGCCGGTTAGGCAGGGTTGATAAACCCTGCATTCGGAGCCGCCGATGCCGGGTTTCCGCTAAAGCTCCAACCCAGCCTACACAGATCAAGACGGCCTGCACAGCTTGAATCATGGCCTGATCTGGCCGTCGACAATGCGGATTTTCCGGCGCGCCCGGTCGCCTATATGCTGGTCATGCGTGATGATCATCAGCGTCACGCCTTGCCGGTTCAGGCTTTCCAGCAGTTCGATGATTTCGCTGCCGGATTTGCTGTCGAGATTGCCGGTGGGCTCGTCGGCGAGCAGGATTTCCGGGCGCATGATCATGGCGCGGGCGATGGCGATGCGCTGGAGCTGTCCGCCCGAGAGCTGGTCCGGCCGGTGGTCGGCCCTGTTTTGAAGACTGACGTCCGCCAGCGCCTCGGCTACGCGCCGTTTGCGCTCTTTGGGAGGGACGCCGGCCAGGATCATCGGCATTTCGACATTCTCGGCGGCCGTCAGGCGCGGGATCAGGTGGAAAAACTGGAATACGAAGCCGATGTTCTCGCGCCGGACCTTGGCCAGCTCGTCGTCGCTGAGCTGGGTCACGTCGCGGCCGTTCAGGCGGTAGCGGCCCGATGACGGCTGGTCGAGCAGCGCGATGACGTTCAGCAGCGTCGATTTGCCGGAGCCCGACGGGCCCATGACCGACACGTATTCGCCCTTGTCGATGGTGAGATTGATGTCGTTGAGGGCATGGACGGTCTGCTCGCCGACCTGAAAGTAGCGGTGGATGTTTTCCAGCTCGATCATGGCTGTTCGCGCACATGCGCGCCGGCCTTGACGCCCTCCTGGCCTACCGACAGCACGACTTTGTCTCCGGCCTTGAGGCCCGACAGCACTTCGACATAGTTCCAGTTGGACAGGCCGGGCTCGAAGGTGTGTTCCTCAAGCACGCCGTCGTCTCTGACAATCAGGACGCGGTTTCCGTCCAGCACCGCTTCGGCCGGCACCCTGAGTGCTTGGCGTTTATCGGACAGCAGCACCTCGATGTCGGCGCTGTAGCCGGGCAGCAGATCGTTAAGGTCTTTCGGGTCGGTCAGCTTCACTTCGACTTCGACCGTGCGCGCCTGCTTTTCCTTCTCCTGTACATACGGCGCGATGCGGCTGACGGTGCCCGAGCAGCGCTTCTCGCTGCCGAAGGCGTCGAGCGATACGCAGGCTTTCATGCCGGTTTTGATTTTCGGCGCATCGACTTCATCGATCGGCGCCGAGACATAAAGACAGCTGACGTCGAGCAGATCGATGGCCGGCAGGGTCGGAATGCCGGGCGGGGAAGGCGTGACGTATTCGCCCAGCTCGACATTGATTTCGGCGACGGTGCCGTCAAAAGGCGCCAGCACGAGCGTGCGGTCAATGGAGGCGCGTGTGAAATCAAGATTGGCCCGGCTGACGGTGATGGCTTCATGGGCAGCGGCACAGGCGGAGTGCTTGGCTTTGGCTTCAGTGGACTTGATATCGACCTGCTCTTCGGACACAAACTGATTTTTTTGCTGCAGGCGGATCAAACGATCGGCCTCGCGCTGGGCGCTGGCCGCCATCAGGCAGGTCTGCTTGGCCGTCGCCTGGTTCTCCTTGATCTGGGCTTCCTGCAATTTCACTTGCTCTTTCAGATCCTTGTTCCAGACTTCCATCAGCAATTGGCCTTGCTTGACTTTATCGCCTTCCTTGACATGCAGTTCCGCAACCTGGCCGCCGGTCGCAGGCGCCAGATAGGCGCGCCGGCAGGCCTTGATCGTGCCGACGCGCGTATTGGAGACTGTGGCGCTGACTTCGCCCCGCGCGACTACCGCCGTTTCGACCGCAACGGGTTCGGTCTTCCGCAAGGCAAAATAAGCACCGGCAATGGCGATGGCGATCAGGATGAAAATGAGGGTTTTCTTATTCATTAACCAAATAATATATAGTAAGAATGTGGGGGCGAATTCATTCGCCCATGGGCGACTAAAGTCGCCCCTACAAAAGTCGCCCCCATATAGGGTATAGCTGTATTCATTGCGCCAGGCTGCTCTCCAGATTGCGCCGCAAGGTGTCGAGAAAGTCCCCGGTGTTCAGATAATGCGATTCATTAAGCTGATCGCCATGAATGCACAGCGCCAGATCCTTGGTCATCTGCCCCGACTCGACCGTTTCCACGCAGACCTTTTCCAGCGTCCGGCAAAAATCGATCAAGGCCTGGTTGCCGTCGAGCTTGCCTCGGAACGCCAGGCCGCGCGTCCAGGCATAAATCGACGCGATGGGATTGGTCGAGGTCGGCAACCCCTGCTGGTGCAGGCGATAATGGCGCGTGACGGTGCCGTGCGCGGCTTCGGCTTCCATGGTTCTGCCGTCCGGCGTGACCAGCGTCGAGGTCATCAGGCCTAATGATCCGAAGCCTTGAGCCACGGTGTCGGATTGCACGTCGCCGTCGTAATTCTTGCAGGCCCAGACGAAAGCGCCGTTCCATTTCAAGGCCGAGGCGACCATGTCGTCGATCAGTTTATGCTCGTAGGTAATGCCCTGTGCGGCGAAGCGGTCCCGGTATTCGGTCTTGTAGATGGCCTCGAAGATATCCTTGAAGCGGCCGTCGTATTTTTTCAGGATCGTGTTCTTGGTCGACAGGTAAAGCGGCCAGCCGCGGTCGAGCGCGACGTTGAAGCAGCTGCGCGCGAAGCCGGCAATCGACTCGTCGGTATTGAACATGGCCAGCGCCACGCCGTCGCCCTCAAAATGGTAGACGTCATGCGTCTGCCCGGCGCTGCCGTCATCGGGCGTGAAGGTGATGGTCAGTTTGCCGGGGCCTTGCGTGATGAAGTCGGTGGCGCGGTACTGGTCGCCGAAGGCATGGCGGCCGATGCAGATGGGCTGCGTCCAGTTCGGCACCAGGCGCGGCACATTTTTGCAGATGATCGGCTCGCGGAAAACGGTGCCGTTCAGGATGTTGCGGATCGTGCCGTTCGGCGATTTGTACATTTTCTTGAGGCTGAATTCCTTGACGCGCGCCTCGTCGGGCGTGATGGTCGCGCACTTGACGCCGACGCCGTGCTTTTTGATCGCCTGCGCGGCCTCGATCGTGACCTGATCATCGGTCTTGTCGCGATTTTCGATGCTGAGATCGTAATACTCGATCGGCACCTCCAGATAAGGCAAAATCAGCTGCTCTTTGATGAAATGCCAGATGATGCGTGTCATTTCATCGCCGTCCAGTTCTACTATCGCATGGTCTACGGTGATTTTTTTCATCGGACTGTCCTCGCGCTGGGAAGTAATGGCCTGATCAATATAATCCATCCCCAGTAATTTGTATCTATAAGGATGGCAGGCTGGGTTGGTAAACCCAGCATTTCGAAATTGCCTTTGCTGGGTTTACCAACCCAGCCTGCACATGCTTCACAAACGGGCAGGGCTGCAAAACTCTATCCCGCTTGATGAATTTGTATCTATAAGATTATTGCCGTGCAAAAATGTTAAAATCTGAACTTTCCGCTTTCATTATCCTGTCTTTTACTGACCGATGACTTATACCGAAGAATTTTTCGCCAGGGCCAAAGAGCTGATCGACGCCGGGCACTTTATCGACAACAAGGGCTGGGTGCCGGCCACCAGCGGCAACTTTTCCGCGTGCCTGTCCGACGGCACGATCGCTGTGACGGTTTCCGGCAAGCACAAGGGCCATTTGCAGCTCGATGACATCATGCTGGTCGACGCCGAAGGCCAGGCGCTGGACGGCAAGAAACCGTCGGCCGAAACCCTGCTGCACACCTCCATCTATCGGCGCTTCCCCGAAGTCCGGGCCGTGCTGCATCCGCATTCGGTCAACGCAACACTGGCATCGCGCATTTTCGGCCAGGAAATCGTGCTGGAAGATTATGAGCTGCTGAAAGCTTTCAGCGGCATCGATACGCATGAGACCCGGATTGTGATCCCGGTGTTCGCCAACGACCAGAATATCGCGCGCCTGGCCGGCAAAGTGGAGCAGTATCTCGATATGCACGGCGCCATCCAGGCCTATGTCATCGCCGGGCATGGCTTTTATACCTGGGGCGGCAGCGTCGCCGAGGCGCTGCGCCATCTGGAAGCCCTGGAATTTTTATTTGAGTGTGAACTACGCATGCAAGGAGTTAGAAAACCATGAGCGCATTAACTATCTATGCCGACAATGCCCCTGAGCAGGGCTGGCTCTATACCGATTTTTCAGACATCAAAGACCAGCTCGATGCCATAGGCGTGCAGTTCGAGCGCTGGAGCGCCAACGGCGAGCTGCCGGCCGACGCCAGCAACGAAGCTATAATAGCCGCCTATCAGGATTCGATCGAGCGCCTGAAGCAGCAGTACGGTTTTCAGTCCGTCGATGTGATCAGCTTAAGGCCGGATTATCCCGAAAAAGGCATACTCCGGCAAAAGTTCCTTGCCGAGCACACGCACAGCGATTTCGAGGTGCGCTTCTTTATTGAAGGCAGCGGGCTTTTTTATCTGCATGTCGGCGATAAAGTCTATGCTGTCCTGTGCGGGCAGGGTGATTTGATCAGCGTGCCGGCCAATACCACGCACTGGTTCGACATGGGCGAAAACCCGAATTTCAAATGCATCCGTCTGTTCACGACGCCTGAAGGCTGGGTAGCCGAATTCACCGGCAGCGATATCGCCAAAAACTTTCCAACCTATGACCAGTATGTGGCGGTGCTATGATTAAAGCCATTGTTACCGATATCGAGGGCACGACTTCATCGCTGTCTTTCGTCAAGGACGTGCTGTTTCCCTATGCGCGCGCGCACCTGGCCGAGTTTGTGCGCAGCCATGCCGATGAGGCCGACGTTAAGGCGCTGCTGGATGATGCGCGCGCCGAGGCCGGCGCCGACCTCGATACCGAGCAGTTGATCAAGCAGTTTATCCAATGGATAGACGAGGACAGGAAAATCACGCCGTTGAAATCGCTGCAGGGCCTGATCTGGGAGGCCGGCTACAGGCAGGGCGACTTTACCGGCCATGTTTACAGCGATGCAGTCCAAAACCTGACGAAATGGCATAATGAGGGTATTCCTTTATATGTTTATTCATCCGGTTCGGTCTATGCGCAGAAGCTGCTGTTCGGCTATAGCGATTTCGGCGATATGACGCCGTTGTTTTCCGGCTATTTCGATACGCATATCGGCGGCAAGCGCGAACAGGCCGCTTATGAGAAGATTGCTGTGCAATCGGGTCTGCCGGCCGACACTATTTTGTTTCTGTCCGATATCAAGGAAGAGCTCGATGCCGCGCGCGCGGCCGGTTTCAAAACGATTTGGCTGACGCGCGACAGCGCACCCAATGCGCAGGCCGAGCATCGGCAGGTTGCCAACTTCGATCAGATCGATTTCTGAGCAAGTCAGGCTGATAAACCCGGTATTTCAAAATTTCTGATGCCGGGTTTATGCCAAGCTCAAGATCATCCTATCTGGCTGATTTTTTTAATAAAAATATATGTTTTTACTGAATGATTGCCCTGATGTCCTGTCTAATCGGTATGTTAGCTCATCGTTGCATTTTATAGGCGGTGAGTTTTCTATCAACTAAAGCGAGAAGTGACTCTGACGCTTGTATATTTTTAACCCAACTAAATCAGGAGGTGAAAAATGAACATGCGAGATCTGAGGCTGGACAAATTTGCATTGTATTACGGTATTCTTTTCGTTATTGTCGGCATACTCGGCTTTATACCGGGCCTTGTGGTGGCGCCGCCGATCAATGCGCCTAAGGTTGCCATCGATACCGGGTATGGCTGGTTTCTAGGATTGTTTGCCGTTAACGTGGCGCATAATCTCGTGCACTTGGCTATTGGCGCTTGGGGCATTATGAGTGCAAAAGATAGCCATCAATCACTGATATTTGCGCGCGGCGTGACCATTATTTATGGTCTGCTCACCATTCTCGGCATGATCCCGGCCACCAGCACCTTGTTTGGTCTGGCGCCGATTTTCGGTCATGACGTATGGCTGCACGCCTTATCAGCACTGGTGGCCGCCTATTTTGGCTATGGTCCGCCCGCTCACGTCTATCATCCAACACTTCAACACTGAGTGTAAGGTACGCAATGCGTACCTTTCTCGGAGTTTGAGTTATGAATGATGTTTTTTAAAATGGTACGCGATGCGTACCCTACAACATTGATATAATCAGGCCGCTTCGGAGCCTAGCTTCGAAGCGGCCTAGTTGCATTCAGGCGTCAGTGAACTGCGCCAGAATTGCCCTTCTTTATCGAACAGGCGGCGGCTCTCCGGCGGCCCCCAGGAGCCGGCCGGGTAAGTGGCGATATAGTCACGCTCGATGGCCCAGGTTTGCAGGATCGGGTCGATGATGCGCCAGGCGTATTCGACTTCATCAAAACGCAGGAACAATGACCGGTCGCCGATTAGCACATCCAGCAACAGGTCTTCATAAGCGTCATGGTTTGTTTCGTATTCCTGCCGAAAGCCGGCATCAAGCGAGCTCATGCGTGTGCGCATTTCCAGCCCCGGTTCCTTGATCGCCATCTCGATGCGGATGCGTTCCTCCGGTTGTATCCCCAGCAATATCCAGTTCGGATTCTTGCAGCTCACCTCGGTGCCGCGAAAAAACTGTAACGGCGGATGGCGAAAGCAGATCGAAATGACCGATTGCGCCTTGGCCATGCGCTTGCCGGTGCGCAGGTAAAACGGCACGCCGCGCCAGCGCCAGTTGTCGATGTATAGCTTCATTGCAGCATAGGTTTCGGTAACGCTGTCGGGCGGGATATGTTCTTCCTGCAGGTAAGCTGCGACCTTTTCACCGTTGATGCTGCCTTTGG
Organism: Methylobacter sp. Wu1; assembly: GCF_036553575.1. Lineage (NCBI taxonomy): Bacteria > Pseudomonadati > Pseudomonadota > Gammaproteobacteria > Methylococcales > Methylococcaceae > Methylobacter > Methylobacter sp. Wu1. The sequence continues at coordinate 27,434 of NZ_JAZHOC010000078.1, forward strand.
CGTACTGGGCGCGGAACGCATGCGCGTGCACGGCCTCTTTCGGTATCGGCCGGATCGACTTCAGCACTTTGACTTTCTCATCGCGCAGGGCTTCGGCTTCCATGGACGCGGGCGGCTCCATCGCGACCAGCGTCAGCAATTGCAGCAGATGGCTCTGGATCATGTCGCGCAGAGCACCGGCGGCGTTGTAATAGTCGCCGCGGCCGTTGATGCCGATATCCTCGGCGTGCGTGATCTGGACATGGTCGATATAGTTGCGGTTCCACAGCGGTTCCAGCAACACATTGGCGAACCGGAACACGAGCACGTTCTGCACGGTGCCTTTGCCCAGATAGTGGTCGATGCGGTAAATCTGCTCTTCATGCAGATAATGGCTGATGCGTCTTTGCAGCGATTGGGCGCTGTCCAGGTCGTAACCGAACGGTTTTTCGATGATCGCGCGCCGCCAACCGTCTTCCTCGTCGAACAGGCGGTGATGACTCAGCTGTTCCATCACGATGCCGAAGTCGGCCGGGCTGACGGCCAGATAGAACGCCACATTGCGCGGAAACTGGCCGGAGTCGAGCCGTTCAGCCAGTTCCGCATAACAGGCTTCCTGTCGGATATCGCCTTTATGAAAATAAAGGCGGGCGCTGAAGCGCTGAAAAACGGCTTCGTCAATGCCTTCGCTAGCCTTGGCCTGAATCATCGCTTTAACTTCGGCTTGCCATCGGGCTTGATCCCAATCCCGGCGCCCGATGCCCAGAATGCGCGTGCCTTCGGGCAGGCGCTTTTCGGCATCGAGATGATACAGGGCCGGCATCAGCTTGATCCGCGACAGATTGCCGGTCGCTCCGAAAATGACGTAGGTGCAGGGTTCGGTGCTCATGATGCCTGTTAAACAGTATAGGTTGACGCCGAGGTCTTGCCGCCGCGCCCGGTCCAGTCGGTATGAAAGAACTGCCCACGGGACTGGTCTACGCGCTCATAGGTATGCGCGCCGAAATAATCGCGCTGCGCTTGCAGCAGATTGGCCGGCAGTCTTTCCGTGCGATAGCCGTCGTAGTAGGACAGCGCGGCCGAAAACGCCGGCGTCGGGATGCCCAGTTCGATGCCCAGCATGATGGCCTGGCGCCAGCCCTGGTCGGCTTGCTTGATGGCATCGATGAAGAAATCATCCAGCAGCAGGCTGACCAGGTCAGGGTCGGTATCGAAGGCGTGCTTGATGTCATTCAGAAAGCGGCTGCGAATGATGCAGCCGCCGCGCCACATCAGGGCGATTTCACCATAGTTCAGCGCCATCTGGTATTCGCGCGAGGCTTCGCGCATCAGACGAAAGCCTTGTGCGTAGGAAATGATCTTGGAGGCGTACAGCGCCTGGCGGATGGCGTTGACCATGGCGTGCCGGTCGCCGCTGAAGGTATGGGCGTGCTTGGGCAGCAGCCGTGCGGCCTGGACGCGTTCCTCCTTTTGCGCCGACAGCGAGCGCGCGAATACCGATTCGACGATCAGCGTCAATGGAATGCCAAGTTCGAGGGCATTGATGCCGGTCCATTTGCCGGTGCCTTTCTGGCCGGCCGCATCGAGAATGTTGTTGACCAGCGGCTGGCCGTCTTCATCCTTGTAGGCAAAAATGTCGGCTGTGATCTCGATCAGATAGGAACTGAGCTCGCCCTGATTCCATACGGAGAACAGCGTATGCAGTTCGTCGGCCGTCATGCCCAATCCTTCGGACAATAGCTGATAGGCTTCGCCGATCAACTGCATGTCGCCGTATTCAATGCCATTGTGCACCATTTTGACGTAGTGGCCGGCGCCGTTGTCGCCGACCCACTCGCAGCAGGGCTGGCCTTCCACTTGCGCGCTGATGGCCTGCAGGATGGGTTTGACTTTGGGCCAGGCCGCCCTGTTGCCGCCGGGCATGATGGACGGGCCGTGCCGCGCGCCTTCCTCGCCGCCCGATACGCCTGTGCCGATATAGAGGATGCCTTTTTCTTTCAGGGCTTGCGTGCGGCGATGGGTGTCCGTGAACAGCGAGTTGCCGCCGTCGATGATGATGTCGTCATGAGACAATAGCGGCAACAGGTCGTTGATGTACTGATCGACTACGCTGCCGGCTTTGACCATCAGCATGATGATATGCGGCGACTCGAGGCTGTTGACCAGTTCTTCGAGCGAGTGCGCGCCGATAACGGCGGTAGCCTTGGCCGGCCCTTCCAGAAACTCGTCCACCTTGCTGGTCGTGCGGTTGTAGACCGCAACTTTGAAGCCGTGGTCGTTCATGTTGAGGACCAGATTCTGTCCCATGACCGCCAGGCCGACTAAACCGATATTTGCTTTCATACCGCCTCCGTTAAGCATCAGTACTTGAGGAGTAATCTGTGAGCTTAACGCTCTATTTTGTTCTGTGACTTAAGAAGGCGGCAAGGGTTCACCGGTTTTAATCATGGAGGCGGGCGCTAGCCCGCCTGTTCGGAACCGCTTTGCTTGATGCGGGCCCGGGCGCGTATCATGGCCGTAATGACGACAAACAGCAGCGCCGCCAGGGAACATTCGAGCAGCACAAAGGCGCCGATCTTGAAATAGGCGAACAAGGGATGGCCGAATCGGACCAGCCAGCCGCCGGCCTCATCGGCTATCGCCGATGCGTAAACCAAGCCGCTGAGCCAGATTTTCAGCCGTACCGAAAACTCGGTCATCAGCATCAGGTGCGTCAGCGTTACGGCCAGCATGCCCATCGAAAACAGGTGGAAATGCGACACTTCCAGCATGCCTTCATAGCTTCTCGGCTGCGTAAACTGCTCCTCCGAGCCCAGGTAATAGGCGATCACCGAATCGGGCGTCAGGCCCATGCGGTGAAAGTACATCAGCCCGTTGCTCACCCACAGCAGGACGATATAGGCCAGAAACATCAGGACCAGCGCATTCAGCAGGGCTTTGCGCTGTTGTTCGCCGGTGACGAAATATCGCATCAGTCTTTACTCTTGTTTTTGATCATGACCTCATAAACCGCCAGCACGCGGCGGACCTTATCCAGCGCGGCTCTTGTGCTCAGTGTGGCGCCGGAAATGCCCTGCACGCCTTTATTGAAATCCTGCTCGGGCAGCGGGCGGTTTTTCAATTGCTCGTACCAGCGTTCGGGCGGCTGGTATTCGGGGGGTTCGTGGAAGGCCAGGGTAACGACATTGCTGACGGCGCCGTCCGGCGTCAGCACGATCATTAAAGTTTCAGGCTTGGTTCTGACCGTGCCCGTTTCAATCGCCGCATAGCCCAGTAACTTGTCCTGCTCCTTACCGACATAAAACGTATACAAACCGGACTCCAGCTTGCTGCGTGAAAGCTGCTCGATTTTGGCCGCTTCCTGCTCGTCGGGAAACAGCGATAACTGTTCCACTTGCGCGTTCTTGCCGAATGCCAGTTCCATGGCTTCGTTCTTGCTGTAGAAAATCTTGGCGAAACCTGGTGTGGCAACTGCTACCAGCATGAGCAGGAGCAGACACCACACGCCTTTTCTGATTACTTTCATTGAGTTCTCCAGTACCGGGCCGAAAGTCGTTGAATACGTTAAAGGACGGGTATCTTAACAAAATTCCGGCCAAGCGGCATGACGAGGCGAATCCGATCGCCCCGCCAGTGATTCCTCTTTAGAAAATGAAGCCCAGACCTAAGTTGAAATCATCAGGCAGATTGCCTTTTTTGGCCGTGAAATTGCGGTAATCGGCCTTGATCACGACGTTCGGAATCGGCTTGTAGTTCAGGCCGAACTGATAGATCTGACGGTCTTTGGTTTCGTCGTCAAGGAATCCGGTCGGCGTGCCGGCAATCGTATCGAATTGCTCATAACGGAAGAACGGCGCCAGATACTGGGTCGTATCCTTGACCAGGAGCGGCAGGACGTCGTAGCCGACTTCAGTGTACCAGCCGTAGTTCGATGAGCCGATCGTCTGGCCTTTGGCGGCGCTGAGCACGTCCGCATCGTCGATATGACCCCATGAGCCGAGTGTGCGGAATTCCAGGCCGCGGTATTTCCATTGCACGTGCGCTTCATACAGTTGCGTGAAGGCGTCGACCTGCTGGCCGCCAAAATCCTGGTTCTGGCCGGAGTTGCCGGCGTAGGCCGAGCCGCCGACTGACAGTCCCGGCAAGGCTTCGGGCGCATAGTCCACGCGTCCGACAAACGCCAGATCCTCGGCCTTGGCTTCGCTGCCGCTTTGACGGCCGGAGCGGATGCCGTCCGAGTTGAAGTCGGCCGCATTCAGGCCATTGACGACATAAGCGGTATAGGTCAGGTTAGGTAGTATTTCACCGAACAGGCCGGCGCCGATTTCACGCCAGGTGCTGGGAATGATTCGTCTTTCAACTTCAGGCCGGTTATTGCCGAAGTAAAAGGGCGGCTCGTGTATCGTGTTGAGGAAGCCCATCGGCAGGAGCACCATACCGGCCCGGATATTGGCCATCGGATCGATGAAGAAATCCAGTGACGCGAATTCTACTGAGACCGAACCATTATTGTCAGTTGAACCATGCTCAAATTCGATCTCACTGTTGAACAGGATGCTGTCGGTAAACTTGTAACCGGCATATAACACGAGACGTTCAAAATCGGCATTATCATTCTTGCCTTTTTCATCGCCGACGATGGCTTGATAGTTGGCTTCGCCGTAACCGCCGATCGACAAGCCCTTGCCGACCTGATAGACCTTGGATGCCGCAGGGCCCAGGCCATAGGCGCTCTTATATTTCGGTTCCTCCGGAATCACCAGTTCGGTGCGCAGTTTCTCGACTTCTTTGCTCAGCACATCGGTTTTACGTTCCAGGCTCTTGACATTACCGTCCGCGGTCGCAGTCTTGGCCGGTTGCGGCGCGGCGGCCATCTGCGCTTTCATCGAATCGATCTGTTTCTGCTGTTCTTGAATGATCTTCCACATGTCTTCCATGGTTTGCGGTTTTTCTAGCGCGTTGGCCGGTGCGCTTAATGCAATCAGTGTGGTCAGGGCGCTCCCTTTTAAAAACGATTTATTGTTCATTGTCATATCCATCCCATCGCTCAATTATTGATGAGTGAAGTATAGGGTAAATATTTATGCTATTGCAAATCATTCTTATTTAGATGAAGATTTTTCGTGTTCGGCTTCTATTTGTAAGCATTTGATGACCTCTAATTGGACGTCTCTCGGATTGATTTTCGGGGAGTAGGCGGGCAGTGATAATAGATATGAAGATGCGTAAGCTGATCCGAAAATATCAAATAACGGTTGAATATCAGCATGTACGGTTATCAAGTGAGTGTCAGGAAAACCGTACAGTCACGTTGTAACAAAACTGTAATAAAGCTGTCATGAAGCTGTCACGTCGCTACCCTATTCTTGCGCCTTCAATTTCTTATAACAATGAGAGCAATAATGAAATTCTCTAAACTTACCTTGGCAGTGACGGCCGTTCTGGGGGCGGGCATGTCTTCTGCCGCTTTTGCTATTGATCTGTATGTCGATCAAGATACACAACAGATTTTCGCTCAACCTGGTCCTAATCGTGTCAAGTTAGGGACTTTCGAAAAAGTGGAAGAGGCTTCCAAGCAAAAGGCCGAGCTTGAAGAGATTCGCAATGATCTGGCATTAAAGAACAATGAACTCAAGGCTCTGGATGAGCATATGAAGGAAGCTGAGAAAGTTAAAGTCAAACTGGATAACAAAGGCTTGCACTTCGAAACAGCGGATAAAGATTTCAAATTCAAATTGGGCGGTCGTATTCAGGCCGATGCGAATTACACCGACGATGACAACTATGTTTTTGCTGGAGGAGAGAAGGCAGGCGAGCATGTCGAAGCCAATGATGGCACAGAGTTTCGTCGAGCCCGTATAGATTTCAATGGTACTTTCTTCAAGGATTGGAACTTTAAGACCGTAGCGGACTTTGCTGATAACAATGTCTCCATGAAGGACTTGTTTTTGCAATATACCGGTTTAAATTTCATGACAGTCACCGGCGGTCAACAGAAACAAAACTTCAGCCGTGAATTGTTGGAAAGTTCCAATGACTTGATGTTCACCGAACGTTCCTTAATGAACGTATTAAACGGTCCGGTTGTTGATCGTGCGATCGGTTTGAATCTCCAAACGCCAGACAACCAAAAGAATTGGTCGGCTCAACTCGGTATATTTGGTGATACGATTGCCGCCAATAAAAACAATGGTAAAGCCGATGAGGGCTGGAGCGTTTCCGGACGAGCCACTTACGCGCCGATTGAAGAGAAAACGAAAGTAGTGCATTTAGGTGTTGCGGGTAACTACAGAGCACCTAATGCTGCTGATCAGGTTATGGATAAAGGATTAGTGTATGAATATGAAACTGACCATATGTCTAATCTGTTCTTGCTAGAAGCGCCCGTTAAAAATGTTAATAACATCAAAATGTTGGGATTGGAAGCTTCTGGACTTTATGGGCCGTTCTCAATGGGTGCGGAATACACACGTACCTGGCTTGATCGCAAAGATAAGGGCAGCAATCTGGAACTTGATGGCTGGTATGTAGATGCAGCCTGGACAATAACAGGCGAATCACGCAAGTACAAAGCCGGCAAATTTTATAAAGTGGACCCCGCTAAACCTTTCAGTTTTAAAAACGGCACTTGGGGTGCATGGGAACTTGCGACACGTTACTCTACTGTTGACTTAAACGATGGAAGTTTCCATGGTGGTGAGTTGTCTAATGTTACTGTTGCTTTGAACTGGTACTTTAACAGCAATGTGCGCTTAATGGCTGATTGGATCAGAGCATTTAACGCAACTGATACTGCTGTTGTTACACCTACAGGCGCCGATCCGGATAATAATGATACATTTACCCTACGTGCCCAGTTGGCGTATTAAAAATAGGTCAGAGTATCAGGATCGTTCTAAATTACTGTAAAGTCAGTTTCCTTCTAAATTGTTGTAAAATTAGGCTCCTTACGAAGCTGCCCTTTTATGAGGGCGGCTTTTTTTTTATATAAAATTTCATCCGTTTAGGAACAAGTCCGGCTAGCGGTTAAAATATCCGCTGTTTTAGTGGTTTTCCATGAGGTTATCGTTGAAAGTTTTTAGCATTATTACCTTGGCTTCTACTTTTTTATTATCCGCTTGTGTATCAACGCCAGTCGCACCAGCCAAATGGGATCTGGAATCCGTCTCGCTTTATTATTCAGGCTATGAGAAGGGTACGGAGATCGTCAGTGTTCAACAGTCTACGTTGCGTGCAGTGCTCAGCAACTTCGGCACCGGTGAAGTCGATGTGCTCGACCTCAGCAAGCCGGAGAAGTTGCGTAGGATAGCCCGTTTTTCATTGGGGCTTGACCAGGGCGAGGAACTTACATCCGTAGCTTTCCATCCATCGCTCGATCTGTTCGCGGCAGTCGTTGATGCAGGCATCAAGCGCGGCCGGCTGGAAATCCGCTCAGCTTCAACGGGTGAGTTGATTGACAAGGTTGAGACCGGCTTCGGTTCGGACGCCGTGGTTATTTCATCGGACGGCCGGCTGATCATGGTTGCCAACGAAGGCGAGGACTTCTGGTTTGATCAGCCAAAGAGACAGTTTTTCAAAGCCAGAGGCAGCGTTTCTGTCATTCACCTGGACCAGAACGGCCAGATCGAAGCCAACAATAACCTGAAGCTGGCCGATGTGACTGCGCGTGAAGGGTTCGTCATCGAAGCGCAAGGCCATTATCTGGAGGTGGAAGTCGACTGGAATGGCGACGGAAAAATCAGCAAGCAAATGGATTTCGACGGCAATGGCCTGATCGAGGACAAAAAAGTCAGTCTGGGCTCTTTTGAAGAGGCCGAAGTTCTCGGCAACGAAACCAAAGGCGAGCGCAAAATATTGATCCCGATAACCAAACGCTCATCTATTTTGCTGGAGCCCGAATATATTGCCATTTCACCCGATGCAAGCTGGGCTTTTGTAACGCTGCAGGAAAACAACGAGGTCGCCGTCATCAATTTGGTCAACGAGAAGGTCATGGGCTATTACAACATGGGCATCACGGAACATAAGGCCGACTTAAAGAATGATGGCTGGGTGCGGTTCGAGCAGTCCATTACCGCCTTGCGGGAGCCAGACGGCATCGCCCTGACTTCAGACGGGCGCTTTTTTGTGACCGCCGATGAAGGCGATACGGAAACGCCCGTTAATGCCGGCGGCCAGACATTGAGCGGCGGCCGGACCATCAGCGTCTTCAATACGAAGACGGGCAAGTTTGTCGGCGATACGGGCAGTCAGCTAGACGAAGTGGCTTTTGCCCACCATCTCTATCTCGACAGTCAAAGCGGCCGGAAAGGCGCCGAGCCGGAAATGCTGGTTTCCTTTGATATTGAGGGTACGCCCTGGGTTGCGGTCGGCATGGAGAGAGGGGGAGCGGTCATGCTGATTTCCTTAGCCGATCCCGAACATCCGAAAGTCGAGGCATTAGGCAAGATTCCGGGCGAAGACATCAAGTCGCCCGAAGGCATCGCGCATTTCATGCTCGGTGAGGATCATTATTTACTTACAGCCAATGAAATGAACGGCACCGTTGCCGCTTTTAAAATAGTCAGGACAGCGCCAGACGCCCGCCCCTGATAATCACGGCCGCTGTTCAGCCATCGGTGCAGGTTGAACAGCGGCTTAAACCGCCGCTGGCCTTGCCAGGCATGGCACTACTTGAAAATTAGCGTTAATGGATTACCACTTAGACCTGCACGCGAATAGTTTTCGCTCACTGGAATTGTTTGTACTGGCACTAGCCAATTACGGCCTGATGTATCTGGCTAATATGTTGCTGGCGCGATGGCTCAGTGTCGGCGAGTTTGACGGTTACAACGTGGCCGTGTCGGTGGTAACGCTGCTGTCGACTCTGGCGACTTTGGGCTTAGAGAAATATGCCTTGCGCGCAGTCGCTCTGCTGCGCGACCGTGAGGACTGGCAGAGGTTTCGCGGTTTCTGGTTGTTTGCTTTGCGCGGCATCGGCGCTTTCAGCCTGCTGTTGGCGGCGATGCTGGGCGTCAGCCTTGACGCTTTCTGGGCGCTGAACCAGGACGCAACACGCATCGTTATTGCCAGCTTCGCGGCGTTTCTGCCGGTCATTGCCGTGACGCTGTTTCTGGTTGAAGTCATTGCCGCGCATGGCGCGCAGTTGCTCAGCGTCGCGGTCTACAGGCTGTTTCTGCCGGCGATTTATCTTGTGCTGCTGATTGGCTTGTCAATCAGCCCTGTCAACGTATCCGCTTTAGCTGCCGTGCTTTGTTTCGGCGGTGCCTGGACCATGACACTGGCTGTTATGTGGACCATAGCCAAGCTGTTGATGCCGGCAGGCATTAAGAAAATAGTGCCGCTCATGCAAGGCAGAAAATGGCTTAGGGGCTCTTTGCCGCTGGTTATGAGCAGTCTGATGCTGACCGTTATGACCAGCGGCGGCGTCATCATTCTGGAAATACTCTTTCCTTCCGGCCTGGAGGTTGGCATCTATGCCGTGGCCGCCCAGACCGGCGGTTTTATTTCCCTGATAGGGACTTCAACCAATCGTTATTATCTGCCCATGATGGTCGTGCTGATAGGCCGGGGCGACAAACGGACGATACAGGCTCTCATGAAGCAGAGAACTTTAGCGGTCGGCAGCCTGATTCTCGCCTTGCTGGCCATTCTGATCTTCGCAGGACGATCAATACTGGATTTGTTCGGCGAGCAGTTCAGCGCCGGTTATCATCCTATGCTGCTTATTGCTTCCGGCGCCTGCTTCAGCGCCCTGTTTGCCGATGTGCCTTATTATCTGCAGTTTATGGGCTTGCATCGTATTGTATTAAGCCTGACTCTGGTTGCAATGATAGTAATGGTGACATTGAGCTTCGTGCTGGGAGCTCAACTTGGCTCCCTCGGTGTGGCAGCGGCCTATATGGCTGCGGTCATGCTGTTATTCGTCAGTTTGCGCATCGTGGCAAAGCTGCATTTCCGCCGGCTGAACGGATAAGCTTCTTGCGGCCCGGACAGGTTTACATCATCGTGTGCCAGAAGATCAGAAAGCTGACGGCGGCCAGGCCAATCGCCACTATTTCGATCTTTTTCAGCAGAGAGGATTCTTGCCAATAAAGCCAGGCATTGGCTTTTTGCTGCGACCAGGTGATCCTGAATGCGTTGTACCAACGTTGTGTGAGACGCCACAGCTTGTAAAGGCCATAGCAGATCAGCGAAAACAGCAAATAAAATACGATGATCTGTGTTTCATGGGTGCTGGTATGAAAGATATGCTCGACCACCAGATCGAACCCCTCTTCAAGCACCTCGAAGAAGGCATGGGAGCCTTCAAGCAGTAAGCCGAACACTGTGTCGGGGATTAAAACAACAGTGCCCAGTATGATCCAAAGTAAGATGATTTTTAGTTTATGGTATGAAATCATCTGTAATCCCTGTGCTTGTCACATCAAGTTATTGTTCTATAGAAAAATAAATGGGTAATGGAAACTGCTTTTAGTTTGGCCTCGATATTATACGTCAAGCCGACTGTTCTGACTTCATCGTTTTGGGTTCGTATTAAAGATTGCCAAATGAAACAGTAACGCGCGTACCCCCTGCGGCGCTGATACGGCTAAGCTCGAGCCGGGCTTTGTGCAGATCGGCAATTTCCTTGACGATCGCTAAACCCAATCCGCAGCCGTTGCCTGAACTGCCCGGTATGCGGTAAAAGCGTTCGAAAATTTTATCCCGCTCAAGGTCGGGAATACCGGGGCCATCATCCTCGACAATCAGGCTGGGCGTGGGAAAGCGTTTCAGCTTGACGATAATATTGCCGTGTTCTTTGCCATACACAATAGCATTATCGAGCAGATTGCCCAGCAATTCCCGCAGCAATATCTCATCGCCGCGCACGTATACGGGCTGTTTCGGGCCTTCGAAGCTGAGTTCTATCTCTCGCTGCAGCGCTTTGGGCGCCCAGTCCATGCAGGTTTCCTTGACCAGAGCATCCAGATTGACCGGTTTTAGTTCATTCATGCCGTCGATGGGGCCCGATTTCGCCAGCACCAGCAATTGCGTAATCGTATGAGATGCGCGGTCGGCGGAATTTTGCATTTGCTGCAGCGCCGGCTTCATGGCCGGTAGATCCTGTTCGCGCAGTGCGCGCTCAGCCTGCAGCTTCAGGCCGGCCAACGGCGTGCGCAATTGGTGGGCGGCATTGGCGACGAACCGCTGCTGGGCGGCGATAGCTGCCGACAAGCGGGCCAGCAAGTCATTGATGGTATCGGTCAGGGTGCGGACTTCGAGAAAAACGTGCGTTTCAGCGATAGGGCTCAGATCACGCGGCGAGCGTTGGGCGATTTCATCGGCCAGCGTATGCAAAGGCTTCAGGCCTCGCTTTAATCCTCTCAGCAGATAAATGCCGGTAAACAATGTCAGGATAAGCTGCGGAACCAGGTCGGCGAGCAAAATATCGATCATCATGTACCGCCGCTTATTCACCGTTTCGGCGACATGGACAAAAATTTTCTCCGGCGTCTCATCGCGAATGATCAGCATGGATACGACCCGCACCGGCTCTCCGCGAACTTCGTCCTCAAAAAAGACCGGATGCGACCAGTCCGTGTTGGGATCGAACGATTCCGGCACGAAACTGTCCCCGACGATCATGCCTTGTTCGGAGGATATGATCTTGAAAAAGGTTTTATCGAACTCGTCCCATTTGAAAATTTCCAGCGCGGCGGGCGGCAGTTCCACCCTTATTTTGCCGTCTTTGACCTTGATTTCCTGAGTCAATGACCGGGCCGAGTCCAGCAGCCAGCGGTCGTAGGTTTCATTGACATAGTGCAGCGTAACAAAGTAGGAAAGCACGCTCTCGAGCGCGACAAAGCAAATGAGCGGGATGATCAGCCGGAATAGAATTTCAGTTTTGAGGCTTCTGACTTTAGTCATCGGCCGTCTCCAGCAAGTAGCCCAGCCCGCGCACTGTCCGGATCACGGCATCGTACGGCTCTATGCGTTTTCTGACGCGATGGATATAGACTTCGATGGCATTGTCGGCGAGCGCCTCCCCGTCAGCCGACAGGCGCTGGGCGATACGGTCTTTACTGACGACTTTGCCGGCCTGTATCAGCAATATTTCCAGGACGCCGTATTCACGAGCCGACAGTTGCATCGATTGGCCGTCGGCCAGTACCTGGTGGTTTTGCGTGTCCAGCGCCAGCCTGCCGATAACAATATCGTTGCGAAAGCCGCCATAGCAGCGCCGTATCAGAGCGCGAACGCGCGCTTCAAATTCCCGCAGTTCAAACGGTTTGGTCATGTAGTCGTCAGCGCCCTGTTCGATGCCTTCGATTCTGTCATTGATGCCGTCTCGAGCGGTCAGGATCAAAATCGGTAAAGGTATCTTGCGCAATCTGAATCTGCGCAGCAATTGCAGCCCATCCACATCCGGCAGCCCCAGATCCAGTACGATTAAATCGAAGCCTTGCGACAATAACAGTTGCTCGGCGTAGCCACCTGTAGTGGCGCAGGTGACCGAATAGCCATTGGCGCTTAACGTATGCATTAATCCATCCGCCAAAACTGCATCATCTTCAATCAATAAAATTTTCATACATTCAAATTTATGTGAAAGGTTCTTGAAAGGTTATGCGCATAAAATAATTTCGAATCGAAATTGTTAAGGCGCTGATTGCCTTTCCTATAAAGCTGAAAGCATAACATTAATTATTGATTACGCTCTCATGGTCAATATTTAAGGGAATCGCTATGAAATCATTTGAAAAATTATTAAGCGAAAATAAAGCCTGGGCTCAAGAAAAGAAAGCGCATGACCCGGAGTTCTTTGCCCAGTTGGCTAAAACGCAGAAACCGGAGTTTCTCTGGATCGGCTGTTCCGATAGTCGGGTGCCGGCGGAAATTATCGTCAATGCGCAGCCTGGCGAGATGTTTATTCATCGCAACATCGCCAACCAGATGATTTCAACCGATTTCAACTGCCTGAGCGTGCTGCAATATGCGGTCACCGTGCTGAAAGTCAAACATATCATCGTTTGCGGGCATTATGGCTGCGGCGGCATCAAGGCCGCCCTGGGCAGACAAAGTTCTCAACTGGTCCTTACCAATAAATGGCTCATGCATATCAAGGATGTTTATCGCCTCAACAGGGCTGAAATCGATGCATTGCCGACCGAAGAAGCGCGAGTGAACCGGTTGGTTGAGCTGAATATTCAGGAACAGGTGCAGACGCTGGCCCATACCTCGATCATCCAGCAAGCCTGGCATGAAGAAAACCGGCCCACCTTGCACGGATGGGTCTATGGCCTGGACGATGGCTTGCTGAAGCCGCTGGTTACGCTTTATCCCGATACCGAAATTGATCCGATTTTTAAATACGATTATCACGAGGCGGACATGGCGTTACCGGCAATGAAATTTGTTTCCAGCCGAAGATGATTGACGGCTTGGGCTTTGCAAGTCTGAACCTGGATATACTGCCAGCGACCCGCTTAAGCGGCAGCATTATTTGCGCTATAGAAAAATCGTTCTCCTCGATCATTGCCCCCTCATGCTGCCAACGGCCGCTTACTCTGCACAAGCGGCCCAGGAATATTGGTCTGGCCGATATGCTGATGAATCATAAGGCGTTGGCAGCACTTTTTTTGCTTGTGGGCGAGTGATATATGCGAGAGAAAAAATTTATCTGCAGGCGCGAGACTGCTGAAGCCGATTTTTTAATTTTCCAACCATAGTTTTGGAGTTCATACATGAACAAAGGACTAAAAATTCTTGTCCCCGTCGATTTTTCAGATTTTAGCCGTAAAGCGCTGCCCGTCGCTCAGGAATTGGCGCGTATCTATAAAGGCCGGATCTCACCATTTCATGCCTATGATCTGTATTCGAACATGGACGGTTTTCACTATGACGTCGACAGTTTTCACGCCGATGGCGATCCGGCTACTATCGAGCAGGCCATAAAGGCCAAACTCCGGCAGTTTGCCTTGGAGTCGGTGGACAACGGCATTCTGGATGACAGTGTCGCCGCACAGGACCGCAAACCGGCTCAGGCTATCGTCGAGGCATCCGGCCGGTTTGACATGATCGTCATGAGCAGCCACGGCAGAACCGGCTTCATGCGCATGTTAATGGGCTCGGTCGCCGAAAAAGTGCTCCGTTTCGGCCACCGGCCCATTGTCATCGTAGAGGACGAATCCGGCTTTACGCCCTTCCGTAAAATTCTTGTCCCTACCGATTTTTCTTCGAATTCCCTGGCGGCGCTGCCTTACGCGCAGGATATCGCGCAGGCTTCCGGCGCCGAAGTGCATTTGTTCCATGCCTTGTGCGGCGACTTGCACAGTCCTGAACAATTCGAGCAGCAGAAACAGGAGCGGTTGGAAAAATTGCATGAAATCGCCGAACGGCATCTGCCGGATCTTGCCGGCAATTCGAAATGCTTTGTCGCCCATGGCGCCGACTCGGCTCACAACGCGATTCGCGAACATATCATCGGGCAGCATTACAACCTGGTCGTTATGGCGGCGATAGGGCGGACCGGTCTTGACCATCAGCCCATCGGCAGCACAACGGCAACCCTGATCCGGGCTGTCCACACGACCTTCATGGTGATAAAGCCTTGATGATCTACAAGATTGACAATTACAGCGGACGGCTGATTTGGATAAGTCCAGCGGGTTCAGGCCAGGATTCAATATAAAGTGCAGACCAGGTTCGATATAAAACTAAATACAACTCCAGCATAGGAGCGGGCATATGATTCACAAGCATCTCAGTTATTATTTAAAGCATCTGCATCACGATATACCGGCCGGGCTGGTCGTGTTTCTGGTCGCCTTGCCGCTTTGTCTGGGCGTGGCGCTGGCATCCGGCGCGCCATTGTTTTCCGGGCTGATCGCGGGCATGGTCGGCGGGCTGGTCATCGCCTGGGCGAGCGGTTCCCAACTCAGCGTTTCCGGACCGGCCGCGGGCCTGACCGTGATCGTGTTCAATGCCATCGATCATTTGGGCAGTTTTCAGGGCTTTCTGGTCGCCGTCGTGCTGGCGGGCTTGCTTCAGCTCATACTGGGCTTTCTTCGGGCCGGCGCGATCGGCGCTTATTTTCCCTCGGCAGTCATCGAAGGCATGCTGGCGGCGATCGGTTTGATTCTGATCATGAAGCAGATTCCCCACGCCATAGGTTATGACGCCAGTTTTGAACTCGACGAAGTGTATATCGGCGAAACTGTCCGGGAGACTGCCCAATCCATGATGGGCGCGTTAAAGGCGATTTCGCCCGGCGCCGCCGTCGTCAGCTTCGTGTCGCTGCTGATCCTGGCGATATGGGAGAGCAGCTTTGTCAAGCGGGTGGCCTTATTCCGGCTGATCCCCGGTGCGCTGCTGGTCGTTGCCTGGGGCATCATTTACAATATGATGGCCTTGCGCATGGCGCCGGAATGGGCGATCGCCAGCAAGCATCTGGTCTCGCTGCCCGTCACGGAAAGACCGGAAGATTTTCTTAATCTGTTCACCTTCCCCGATTTCAGTTTTCTGGCTAAGCCCGAAGTTTATACGGTGGCTTTGACGATTGCGATCATCGCCAGTCTTGAAACCCTGCTGAGCCTCGAAGCGGCCGATAAAATGGACCCGCTCAAACGCGTGGCGCCGACCAATCGGGAATTGAAGGCTCAGGGCATCGGCAATATGGTCAGCGGCTTGATTGGCGGTATACCTATCACGGCTGTCATCGTGCGTAGTGCTGCCAACATCAATGCCGGCGGACAGACCAAAGTGTCGAGCTTCACGCATGGCTTGTTTCTGCTGCTCAGCGTGATGTTTTTCGCGCGCTTTCTCAACAATATTCCGTTGTCCTGTCTGGCGGCGATATTGCTGCAAACCGGTTATAAACTGGCCAAGCCGAAAATCTTCGTCGAGTTTTTCCATAAGGGCTGGAGCCAATTGGTGCCGTTCGTGGTAACGATTGTGGCGATTCTGGCGACGGACTTGTTAAAAGGCATCGGAGTGGGTATTGCGGTCGGCCTTTACTATGTGGTTCGGGCCAATTACCATGCCGCCATTTCGCTGACTAAAATCGATGATCGTTATGTTCTCAGCCTGAACAAAGACGTCACTTTTTTAAATCGTGCCCGGCTTAGACAATACTTCAATCAGATCGAGGAAAACAGTACGGTGCTGATTGACGGCTCGAAAACGCAGTTTATCGATCACGATATTCTCGAAACCATTCACGACTTTATGCTCAGTGCCCAGGACAATAACATCAAGGTCGAGGCCTTGGATCTGGAAGGCAAGGGAAAAATTCAGGCCGAGCCTAAGCCGGATGCAGTGCTGAGCAAGGATTCGAAAGGCAAAGGAAAAAGCCAGGCCAAGCCTGACTTGAAAGCCGCCCCGGTTTTGAAGAAAGGGCGCATGCAAGCCGTGATCGATTCAAAAGCGGCAAGTTGACCGATTCTGCGGCAGGCTGTTTCCAGTCCTGCCGCAGGTCAAGCAAAGGCTGTCTTCTATGGACGGGATGCACGGCCATTGGTTGTTTCCGGCCCTGGCCTGCCGCAAGCGAGATTAAATAAGGCTTAAGCGCTGAAAGGTCCCTGAAAGGTCGTGCAAATACAATCGAACTCATATTCGGACGCGTCATGCGTAAAGACCCAGCCACCTTTTTCGGAAGGGGATATTCAGGTTGCGAATAGGGTTCAGGAAGGATGGTAAAGGCGGCGCGAGCCTCTGTCAGACTGCTTCCGGTCTTTTGGACAGGAGGACTTCGAGGCCGAAAAAATGCGGAGTTACTCCGATGTTTACGAAATCCTGAGGATGAGGCATGATGGTGAAAGCTCATCAGAAAATTATCGTGCAGGCGGCTCTGATCGGGGTCTTGATCAGTACTTATGATGTGCTGTTGCACTCGTTGCTTGTGTTTCTCCATATCGCGTTCGAATGGTTCGAGCTTGGGCTCGAAGAGTTGATCGAGCATGTTTTTCATGCCACGCGCCGGCAGAGTCAGATTGTCGTGTTCTATCTGATTCTGGCAGGGATCGCGTTCGCACTCTATCGCTTATGGCGCGCGGCGCCGCGGTTCTTCAGCTATCTGCAGGGCAGGAAGGCGACTTATATAGCGGCTATAAGCCGTTACTGGCAGGAAGGTTCTCTCGTTGAGAAAGCAAAACTGATAACAGTCTGCTCGGCCGGTTTTGCCGGCATATGCTTTTGGGTGTTTACTTGAGGGGCAAGAAGATAATGGTATCCATGGTATTTCGATCCGATATTCATCATACAGATATAAGTTTCACTGAAGGCTTTATTGCATCAAGCCGTCCGCAGGCTTCGGCAAAGAAAACGGCATAGTATTTTCAGATACAGACGACTTGACGATAAAACTGACCATTTGTAACACAGGCTACATCGAGTATCCGACACTCCACAGGATAAATAGCAAACATGGGGATTCTTAGCATACTGCTCTGGACACCGGCCGTGGGCGCGTTAGTGCTAGCATTAACGCCGGGCCAGAACACTCAGATCATCCGTGGTCTCGGTAATTTGTTCGCAACTTTCGTTTTGTTGCTGAGCTGCTGGCTGGCTGCCCAATATGACGGGCATGATGCCGGTCTGCAATTTTACGAGTACTTTCCGCTCAATCCTAAGCTGGGCAGCGCCTATGCACTGGGGCTGGATGGGCTCTCCATGCCGATGCTGGTGCTGGCGACCTTGCTGACGTCGATCGCTCTGCTGGCCTCTTTCAGCATTACCCGCCGCGTCAAAGGCTATTACATCTGCATGCTGCTGCTTGAGTTCGGCATGCTGGGCGTGTTTCTGGCTCAGGACTGGGCGGTCTTCTATATCTTCTGGGAAGTGACCCTGATCCCGCTGTTTTTCCTGATCGACCGCTGGGGCGGCAAGCGCCGCCATGCGGCCAGCCTGAATTTTGTGCTGTACACGATGGGCGGTTCGATTTTCATGCTGATCAGCCTGATCGCGGTTTATGAGTATGTGCCGGAGCACGTCTCCTTGATGAGCGCGATGGTGCATGTATCGGAAAATATGCCGAAAGATCAGCAGGTTTGGGTCCTGCTCGGCTTCCTGATCGGCTTCGGCGTCAAGATGCCAATTTTTCCGCTGCACGGCTGGCTGCCGCTGGCGCACGTCGAAGCGCCGAGCCCGGTCAGTATCCTGCTGTCCGGCATTCTGCTGAAAATGGGCGCTTATGGCTTGCTGCGGGCGGCGGTCATGCTGCCGACAGCCACGCAGACCCTGCAACCGCTGCTGGTTTTCCTGGCCGTGTTCGGCATGCTGTACGGCGGCTTGCTGGCCTGGCGGCAACGCGATCTGAAAGCGATGGTCGCTTATTCATCGGTCAGCCATATGGGGGTCGTTTTATTGGGCATTGCCACGCTGAATGAAGCAGGGTTTCTCGGCGCGGTCCTGCAGATGACCGCGCACGGCCTGATCGCCGGAGCCCTGTTTCTGCTGGTGGGTCTGCTCTATGAACGCACGCATACCCGCAACATTCAGGACTACAGTTCTCTGGTCCAGGTCATGCCGCGTTTTGCATTGTTTACGACCTTGACCTTGCTGGCGGCGATGGGGTTGCCCGGCTCGGTCGGTTTTGTCGCCGAACTGCATGCTATAATCGGCGGCTTTCAGCAATGGGGCGCATTAATGGTGTTCTTCAGTTTGAGCATACTGATCAGCGCCGCTTATGCGATGCGCACTATCGGCATGCTGTTTACCGGACCGGTGAGACCCCAGATGCAGCAGATCGAAGACCTGCGTTCTACAGAATTAGTCGCCGCCGGCCTGCTGGTAGTCTGTATCGTGGCCTTCGGATTGATGCCGGAGCCGCTCATCAATCTGTCGTCGGCAACCCTTTTTGAAATGAATAGCCAGATCATTCATAGCCACTAGGGTACAGAGCGAGTTTTAAACCATGCAAATTTCACCATTAAAATCCCGCGATATAGACCAGTTGCGCGCGCAAATCACGAAGGCACTGGATCACCTGGATCATGTGCTGCCCGGACAGGCGCCTATTCTCGATTTCGTGCATCACAACACCCTGCACGGTTTTCAGCACCTGCCGTTTGAAGAGGCGCTGGCCGCCTTCGAAACCCTGACCGGCACTCACGGCTATCTGCCCGAAGCGCACAGCCGGGCCCATTACAGGGCAGGACGCATAGACGACAGCGATATCATGGCGGCGCTGGATGCCGATTACCAGCTGCAGGCCGAGCAGATCATCTGCCATACGGATGATAATACCATCAGGCGCAAGGATATCTACCGTATCGCGCTGCTGTTTGATCTGCCGTCCATTACGGTCAGCCAGCTGAACTGGCAGATCGAGGAAATGGCCGCTTTGGAGGCCGTTCAGGCCGATGTGCCCGAGCCGGCACGCAGCCGGCTGTCGGCAAGCGATGTCAGGCCGTTGTGGGAAAGCATTCTGGCCAAGTTCGATATGGAACAGGCCAGCCTGCATCCCGAGGACTTGCTGGAATTGTCCATGGAGCAGGCCGAGGATTGGCTGGCGCAGGCCCGCTATATCAGCAAAGGTAAAGGCGGCAATCATGCAACGCTGCATCAGCACATGCAGCAGCTGGGCCGCCAGGCGCTCGATGACCTGCTGGCAAAGCTGGGCGACAGCATGAGCCTGCGCGGCTTTATTCTGACCTTGACCGGCATCGACATCCTCGATTCCGTGCGCCCGCAGCTGATCCGCATCTGTGCTTCGGGCATGGATGAAGGGCTGGCGCCGTGGCCTATTCCCGAACGCAGCCAGCTGGGACTTTATGGCGCCTGGCGCGCAACGGCCGCCTATGACGCCAATCCGTTCCTGCATGAGTTGCCCGACTGGCAGCAGATTATGGCCGAATTGCCCGAGGATGCCGTCGATGCGATCATCCTGCAGCTGACGCATCTGGAAATTCCGCAAGCGGACTGGGAGGGTTACCTGCGCCGGCTGGCGCTGGAAATTCCCGGCTGGTCAGGGCTGATCAACTGGCGCCAGCATCATCCGCACTACCATGCCGAGAATGACGCCAAGCCTAAACTGGCCGACTACCTGGCGATCCGGCTGACGCTGGACAGGCTCTGGCTGAACCAGATATGCCGTGAAACCTGGCTGATCGAGGCCAAGCTGAGCAGCATCAAGTCCTATTTCAGCAAGAATCTGTCGGAATTTATCGTGCGCAGCCAGTTATACCAGGGCGACTTGCCGGAGTACCTGACTGATCAGGCCGAGTCTTTGATGTTTCTGGCCGGCTCGGAACGCCATGAGCGCGCCAACTGGCAGCAGCTGGCCGACATGATCGGGATCTGGCGCAGCAGCCCTCTGGCCGAGCAGCAGGCAGAGCGCAACCATACCATTTATTGCAGCGGCTGGCGTTTGTTCCGTTTATGCCAGCACCTGGGGCTCAAGGCGGCCGATATACGGATGCTGAAAAAGAATGATCTGAAACTGATGCTTTCCGTGCTGGATGAGTTTGATGCAGCGGCACGCGGCAAGGTCTGGCTGAATGCATATGAGCGCCATTACCGCAACGAACTGTTCCAGTCCCTGCGCGCCAACCATAATCGCGGCCGCTGGATCCGGCGCGCTATGCGGCCGGAAGCGCAGTTCATCATGTGCATGGACGAGCGCGAGGAAAGCTTCCGCCGTCACTTGGAAGAGCTGAATCCGGCTATCGAGACTTTGGGCGTGGCCGGCTTTTTCGGCATTCCGATGAATTACAAAGGGCTCGACGCCACGCATGTGACGCCGCTGTGCCCAGTCGTCGTGACGCCGGCGCACGAAGTCAACGAGGTCGTCAAGCCAGGTCACGAGGAGACGCTGTCGGCGCATCAGAAAGGGCTCCGCCTGTACCATCGTTTAAGTTATCTGCTGTATCAGTGCCTGCGCCGCAATCTGGTGATTTCGCATGTTGCCGTTGATCTGCTGGCGCCGTTCACTTTGATCGGGATGCTCGGAAAAACGCTGATGCCTGGCTATCACAAGGCGATCATCGACTGGCAGCGCCGGAACATTGCGCCGCCTGTGGCCACCGAACTGCTGCTCACATCGACCGATACGGCGACGTCTGCCTCGGCCGAGCAGCCCAAGCTGGGCTTTACGGACAGCGAGCAGGCCGAGCGTGTCGCAGCGCTGCTGCGCGCTTTAGGTCTGACCGGCGGCTTTGCGCCGATCGTCGCACTGGCTGGGCATGGCTCGACCAGCCAGAACAATCCGCACGAAGCCGCACATGATTGCGGCGCCTGCGGCGGCCGGCAGGGCGGGCCGAACGCGCGCGCGTTCGCGGCCATGGCCAATCGGCCTGAAGTGCGTGCGCTGCTGGCAGAGCGAAATATTGTCATTCCGGATGACTGCTGGTTCATCGGCATGCAGCACGATACCTGCAACGATGCGATTACCTGGTTCGATCTGGATGCGATACCGGCATCGCTGCGCAAAGAATTCGAACGTTTCAGAACGTGCATCAGTCGTGCACAAGAGTTGTCTGCGCATGAGCGTTGCCGGCGGTTTTTCTCGGCAGATCGTTCGGCTTCGCCTGTGCAGGCTTTTCAGCATGTGACCCTGCGGTCGCAGGATTTAACCCAGGTTCGCCCTGAGTTCGGCCATGCTACCAATGCGGCGGCCGTGATAGGCCGGCGCGCCCTGACCCAGGGACTGTTCCTGGACCGGCGCGTGTTCCTGATTTCCTATGATCCGACGCAGGACCCGGAAGGCGCTATTCTCGAGTCGATCCTGCTGACCGCGGGCCCGGTCGGCGCCGGCATCAACCTGGAATATTATTTTTCCACGATCGATAACGAACGTTTCGGCTGCGGCACGAAGATACCGCATAACGTGACGGGCATGTTCGGAGTCATGGAAGGCGCGGCCAGCGACCTGCGCACCGGCCTGCCGAAACAGATGGTGGAAATTCACGAGCCGATGCGCCTGCAGATTGTGGTGGAAGCGAAGACCAAGGTCCTGGAGCAGATCTATGCGCGTCAGGACAGTCTGCGCGAACTGATAGGCGGCGGCTGGGTACATCTGAGTGCGAAAGATCCGGACAGCGGCGATATTTTCATTTTCGAGCGCGGCAAAGGGTTTGTGCCGTGGCAGGCCGAAGCCCGGGAACTGCCGGTTTGCGCCAGTTCGCCGGACTGCTATCGGGGCCGGACCGAACCGGTATCGCCCATTTTGATCAAACAGCCTGAATTGTGGGGAGTTTAAGCGCGTGGATGTAATCGTTATTTTGATTCCTTTGCTGCCGTTTATTGCCGCGGCAGTGATTGGCGTCGGACATCTGTTCGGCTGGCTGGACGGCGAGGACGGCGAAACGACGACGGTCGATATCGCAAGCTGGGCCATTATCCTGTCGACCCTGCTGGCGTTGGCGCTGCTGGCCGGCGACCTGCTGGGCAAAAACGCCGGCGCGTTCAGTGTCGGCCAATGGCTGAGCAGCGATACGCTGAACATCCGCGTCAATTTTATCACTACCGGCTTCAGCGTCGTGCTGGCGGCGCTGTTTTCCGTACTGTTGTTTATCGTCACGCGCTTTTCCGTCAACTATATGCATAAGGAAGCGGGCTTCCACCGGTTTTTCTTTGCCCTGAGCCTGTTTTCCTCCGCCATGCTGCTGCTGGTTCTGTCGGGCAACGCGGTCGGCACGTTTATCGGCTGGGAGATTGCCGGGCTCTGCTCTTATTTATTGATTGCCTATTTTTATGAGCGCCCCGTTGCGGCCCATAATGCGACGCGGGTGTTCGTGACCAACCGTATCGGCGACGCCGCCTTCATACTGGGCATCAGCCTTTGCTATGCCTGGACTGACAGCGTCAACTGGGCCAAGCTGACGGCCTTGCCGGCCCAGCTATCAACTGGGCAGGCCACCTCGATTGCCCTGTGCTTCGCGACAGCCGCCTTTGCAAAGTCGGCGCAGCTGCCGTTTGCGCCCTGGCTGGCGCGTGCGATGGAAGGGCCTACGCCGTCCAGCGCCGTGTTTTACGGAGCCGTCATGGTACATGCCGGCGTCTATTTGTTGCTTCTGCTGCAGCCGGTCTTTGAACAGGCGCCGCTGGCGATGGCGATGCTCGCTTTGGTGGGACTGCTGACGGCGGTTTATGGTTTTGTCGTCGGCCTGACGCAAACCGACGTCAAGAGCTCGCTGGCTTTTGCCGCGACAGGGCAGTTGGGCCTGATGTTTTTGGAATGCGGCCTGGGCTTGTGGCAGCTGGCCGGCTGGCATTTGTGCGCGCATGCCGTGATGCGCGGCTACCAGTTCCTGACGTCGCCATCATTGCCGCACCATGTCCATGGCAATCCGATCAGGCCGGTCGCGCCGGCCGTTGCCGGCTTGCGCTGGGCTTATGTCGCCTCATTGCAGCGCTTCTGGCTGGATCAGATTACCGACTGGACGCTGGTGAAGCCGATACGCCGCCTGGCGCACGATTTGACCTATTTTGATGATCATATTGTCGACCGTACATTTGGCGTCTCGGCGCCGGCCATCCGCGTGATATCGGCACTGGCGCAACTGGAAGAGCAGAAAATCGGCGCCCGGCTCGATAATGACGGCGACACGTTTGCGCAGGGCAGCGGCCTGGCCGGCAAGCTCACCGAGTGGGCCGCCGCCGTCACCCACTGGTTCGAAGACAGCTTTGTGCTGCGCGGTATCGGCAAAAACGCGATCAGTTATGGCCGCCAGCTGGGCTTTGCCGCCAATAAGGTTGAGCTGCTGCTATTCAGTCCGCGCTATCTGGCGTTGTTTATCTTTATAACCTTGCTGATTGCATTTTGAGGAGCCGATGGATATCAATGTAACTTTCTGGTCGGAATCGGCGGCATTCCCGGTATTGAGCGCGCTGACTTTCGTGCCGCTGGCGGCCATGGCTGCGGCTGCGCTTTCGCGCTCGACGACTATCGCGTTGCGCTTTGGCTTTGCCGGCACAGCACTGAATCTGCTGCTGAGCATTTATCTGCTGACGCTTTATGATGCGGGCAGGGCCGGGGTTCAACTGGCTGAGCAGGCGCACTTATTCGGCCTCAGCTATAGTGTCGGCATTGACGGCATGAACGTGTTGTTCATTCCGATGACGACGGTCTTGACGCTGCTGACGCTGATCTATTGCATCATTAACCGCCATATTATTGACCGGCAGTTCATCGCCTATCTGCTCGGTTATGAAACCGTGTTGATAGGCGCCTTTTCGGCGCTGAATGCGATGCAGTTCTGGCTGTGGAGCCTGATGGAACTGCTGCCGGTGTCGTTATTGACGATGCATGCCGGCACCGGGCATAAACGGTCATGGGTTGTCGCCAGCCTGTTGCAGTATTGGGGCTGCGGCCTGCTGATGACGCTGGCCGGCTTTTTGCTGCTGGGCTTTGGCCTGATCGATTCGGAACACCCGCTGACTTTCGACTGGCTCACGATCAAGCAGAATAATGCCTATTTACATGATGAGATCCTGATTTTTATTCTGCTGTTCTACGGTTTTGCCATTCGCATGCCGCTGTTTCCGTTTCACGGTTGGCTGCCGGCACTGGCCGAACAGGGCACCGTGGCGAGCGTCGCCATTTTCCTGGTCGGGTTAAAGCTGGGGATTTATGCGGTCATCCGCTTTATCCTGCCGATCATCCCGGGCGTTGCCGAAGAATGGTCCGATTTTGTCGTTACGCTGGGATTGATCAGCATTTTCTACGGCGCCTTGCTGGCGCTCATGCAAATCAATATCCGCCGCTTGCTGGCTTTTGCCGTTATCAGCCATACCGGCATGCTGGTGATCGGCATGTTCTGCTTTAACGAGCAGGGGCTGGAAGGCACTATCCTGTTGTCGCTGGCTTACGGTCTGGCGACGGCCGGCATGCTGTTCAGCGTCGGTTTGATTTATGAGCGGACGCGCACGGCTTTTATTCCGCGTTTAGGCGGGTTATTCGATACCAATGCCACGATCGCGCTGCTGTTTCTGATTGCCGCTTTGAGCACGATGGTCATGCCCGGTACGCCTGGCTTCGATGCGGCGCATCTGCTCATTGAAGGCACGATTCAGGAACGCGGCTGGCTGGTGGCTGTCGCCATCCTGAGCGGTAACGTGCTGGCTGCGGCTTTCCTGCTCTGGACGTTCCAGCGCATGTTCATGACCAGTACCAAACGCTCCGTGCAGCCTTATCGCAGTATCCATCACCCGGTCATGAAAGAGCGCGTTATTACCATCACGATCTGTGCATTGCTGATCGGCACCGGTTTTGATACGACGCCTATTCTGAATTTTATAGACGATGAGGCGGTTGTTATAAGCCAGGCCTATCCCATGCATAATGAACAACATCGCACGGTTGAAGCGGCGGCTGAACCGATCGAAAAAGCGGCCATGCCAATATTAAAGAGTAAGTAATATGAGTGAAACCGGTTTTCCCTTATTAAGTCTGGTGATGGCGCTGCCTTTGGTGGGCGCGCTGGCTACCAGTGCCGCCAGCGATAGCAACCTGGCCAAGAAAATCGCCTTAACGGCTGCAGTGCTTGAACTCGCCGCAACGCTTATCGTCGTTTCTCTGTTTAATGCGGAGGATGGCGGCTTTCAGTTGATTGAGCGGCATGCCTGGCTCCCGACACTTAATATTGAGTACCTGGTTGGCATCGATGGTATTTCCGTGTTGTTTTTACCGATGTCGGCGCTGCTGACGCTGATGGCGATAGTCGCATCGTGGCATTCGGTACAATATCTGCCGCGGTTCCATTTCGCCTTATTGCTGGCGTTGGAAGGCATCACCATGGGGGTCTTTGTGGCGCTGGACATGGTGCTGTTCTTTTTGTTCTGGGAACTGACGCTGCCGCCCATTTTCTTCCTGATCGGCTTATGGGGCATAGGGCCTCAGCGCCGCGGCGCGGCAATGAAATACACGCTGTTCATGCTCTTCGGCGGCGTGCCGCTGTTATTCGCCATCATCATGCTGGCCGTTAACCATGCGACTCAGATGCACGGCAGCGTGCCCGAGAATTTGACTTTCAGTTTGCCTGTTCTGCTGGATACCCCGATTCCGGGAAAATGGCAGACGATCATTTTTCTGTTATTGTTGGCGGGTTTTGCCGTCAAGGCGCCGTTAGTGCCTTTTCATACCTGGCTGCCGACGACAGCCATGGAGGCGCCCGCGCATACGACGGCCTTGCTGACCGGGCTCAAACTGGGCGCCTTCGGCCTGTTGCGCTATACCATGCCGCTGGCGCCTGTCGCAGCGGTTGAATACACCTGGGTGCTGGGTATTCTGGGCGCCATTACGCTGGTTTACGGCGCCATGATCGCCTTGCAGCAAACCAACCTGCGCCGTTTACTGGCCTATGCCAGCATCAGCCATGTCGGCCTCGTGATCGTCGGCATTGCAACGCTGAACATGCAGGGGCTTCAAGGCGCGGTTTTTCAATTGCTCAATTTTACCCTGATTGCCAGTTGCCTGATGCTGATAGCGGGTTTTATCCAGCACCGCCTGGGCAGCACTGAAGTCATTCATCTGGGCGGTCTGGCAAAAGTCATGCCGCGGTTGACGGCCTTTTTCTTCTTGTTTGCCATTGCCAGCATCGGCGTGCCGGGCGCCAGCGGTTTCCCGGCGGAACTGTTGTTGATTATCGGAGCATTGAATGCGCATCCGAGCCTGGGCATTGCCGCCTTGATAGGCGCGGTCCTGGGCGCATCCTATATGTTGTCCTTTATACGCCGCGCGTTTTACGGCCCCGTCGTACATACCAGCGTCAGGCAGTTGCAGGACCTGCGAAAGCGCGAACTGGCCTTGTTATGTGTGCCGGCCGTGTTGGTGCTGCTGTTCGGCTTCTTCCCCAATCTGATATTGAACACTAATAAGCTGACTGCGGAGGCCTGGCTGAGCCGGTTGACCAGCTCGTCGCTTGAGATCGTCGACGATTATGTTCTGCAGGACCAGGATCCGCATAAAACCGCACTTTTGTCTGGGGCCGTGAAATAGCAATATCGGTTACAATCTTTAATTTATTTTAAATGAGCTTATCATGAAGCCGAACAGTGCCGATATCAGAAAACGCTATGACCGGATTGCTCCATTTTTTGACGGCATGGAGGCGGTCATGGAAGGCCTGTTTTTCAAAAGCTGGCGCAAAAGGCTATGGGATAGGATGGATGGACACCATATTCTGGAAGTCGGCGTCGGCACGGGCAAGAACTTTGATTACTATCCGAAGGACGCCCGCATAACCGGCATCGATTTCAGCGAAAAAATGCTGAGTGAGGCTAAGCGTAAACGCGGCAGGAAGCAGGTCAGCGTCGAACTGGACTTGATGGACGTCCAGTCCTTGTACTTTGCCGATAACAGCTTTGATACCGTTATCGCCTCCTTCGTTTTTTGCTCGGTGCCAGCGCCGATAAAGGGCTTGAAGGAACTTTACCGTGTCTGCAAGCCGGGCGGGCAGGTGTTGCTGCTGGAGCATGTATTGAGTTCAAACCCCGTGATCGCAGGCGCCATGAATCTGCTTAACCCGATCGTAGTGACTCTGGTCGGTGCCAATATCAACAGGCAGACTGTGAAAAATGTGCAAGCCTGCCCGTTTAGTTCTGTGCGTGTCGATGAGCACAGCAGCGATATTATCAAGTTGATTGAAGCGCGAAAGTGATGGCAGGGCCTAAGCCTTTCAGAAATGCCCCTGCCATATGGACTTTTGCCCCTCCTCATCGATATCCCAGAACGATGTGCTGCCGATAAAGTCGTCGACAAAGGGCTGACCGAAAACCGCGCAGCCGCTAAGGCACAAGTTCAGATAATGGGCCTGAGCCTTTGATGCCGATAAATAGCGGTAAGGCTCGAAGTCGCGGGCTTTGAAATAATAAGCATCAAAGATATCCGCCTCATCATAATAATGGCAGGCTGTGATCCGGCAGAAATCATAGCCTTTTTCCCGCTCCAGCAAACGATCCAGTGATTGTTCATCCATTTCGAAGCACGTGCCGTTCATGACCTGCTCCGGCTCGGCATCTTCGGCATTCAGAACACAAACGGCGGCCTGATGTTGCTCATCATAGCGGTAAGTCGACGCCAGATTGAAAACCCGCTTCAAGCCGCGCGTCTTCATGGGCATGATATTGCGCGCCTCGGGCACGGTTCGGGTCAATGACTGTTGGTTGATTAAACTGCCGTAGGCAAATATTTTATAAATTTTGGACATGTTGCGAAGCTGATCAGATCGATATTATTAAGGTTGGTAAAAGAAATAAGCTCAGGAAAAGGGTGTTGGCGTGGTACGGATAAATTAAAAAATAAACTTTAGAGATTTATAATATTCTAATTGCTAAGGCAGGGCTGCAACCTCGGTTGTGCAGATGAAGCCGGGTAGAGACGCTTTTTAAAGCGCTGAAAAACAGGGCAAGACATGATAGCCGGCAAAACTTTTTAGCTCAATCGCAGTTGAATTGGGTAAAATATAAATTGTTATCAAAATTAGCTATATACGTGAAATTAAAACTAGACAACTTGGTACAAACCCGTATTCCGACCCGACACGGCGAGTTTATCCTGCATTATTACAGCAATAATATCGATAAAAAAGAGCATGTCGCCTTCGTTAAAGGCAGTGTTGCCGACAAGGAAAACGTGCCCGTTCGCATTCATTCCGAGTGCTTTACCGGCGATGTTTTGGGCTCACGCCGCTGCGATTGCGGCGAACAGCTCGATATGGCGCTGCAACTGATCGACGAAGCCGGTTTCGGCATCCTGATTTATCTTCGGCAGGAAGGCCGAGGCATCGGCCTGCTGAAAAAACTGCAAGCCTATAACCTGCAGGATCAGGGCATGGATACGGTCGATGCCAATATACACCTGGGGCATCTTGCCGATGAGCGGGAATACAGCATCGCAGCGCTCATGCTGAATGATCTGAAGGTAAAGTCGATTGAACTGATCACTAATAACCCGAAAAAAATTAACGAGTTAAAGAAGCTTGGCATTAACGTTGCCGGCCGCATTCCGATTGAAGCCGCAGCGCATGATGACAATCTGGAGTATTTAAAAACCAAGGTCAAAAAAATGGCTCATATGCTGTCTATGTCGAAACATGATGATAAGAAGTAAATGATCTACTGGATATTAATGTTAGTTAATCAATTTGAAAAAGTCTGAGATTTGATCTGACATAAGTGAAATCAATTTCAGGCTTATACTGGCGTTATTTAAAAATAGAAATGAATAGTTGCTATGTGCCAATAATGGACGATCGATGTACATTCATGAATGGCCGGTTTACTCCAGAATCTGCTTGTTTAACTCCATGTTTTGAGGAAATTTAGGGGTTCTAAATATCTGTTGTTGAGAGCCAAGAGGGCAAGCCAACTAACGAATTAAACCACCCTGGGCACTGATTCATTTAGACCAGGAAATCCAGCACATAATACACAACTGATTTAACCCCGCCTCTATTTAAACAATTTACCAAAAAATTGGATTCCGAATGATGCAAAGCTATTAAGTTCTTCCATTTTGAGAGAAAAGTCACCGCACGTTGGGCAACAGTCATAGTGTTCCCTCGGTATCAGAGCATCACTTTTTGGGGAAACGATTTTTCTCCATCCACAGGAAGGACATATATAGACAAACGGTTTAGGTTTGATAGGCATGATGATCCTTCTGTACTGTTAACCGTGTATTTTGGCGATTAGATCGTGTTGCATAAATCGAAAGTTGAATCAGTTTTCCTTTACCCCGTTTGTCAGATGGAGTTAGAGAATAGGCAGAGCTTGCTCGGGTTGATTAATCAGCACTTTTTAGTCTTTTTTCAGTTTTTGTTTGGGCTTTTCAGTTTGAAGCGCGGCTTCATCGGTTCGGGTGAAAATAAAAAAACTTATTATCCTTTATTTATCAGAAAATTATGCGAGTTTTTACTGTTGGCAGCACGGAGTAAGGTTAAAGTTTTGTAAGGGGCGTTACTCTAGATGCTAAAAGTCCAAAGGTTGATTACTCAAAAATGATTGCTTAAATTCACCAAAAGACGGCAACGGATTATTTTTAATCTGTTCAAGGATTCCTGTCATTGCTAATTGAGCTATTTCAATTTGCCCTGATTCTATAGCCTTATCCAGCATATCGAACGATTTGGAATAAACAACAGCTCGTTCCTTATAGTTTTCCCTCAAGGCTTCGAGAAACAGATCACGGTCGGCTTGGATCTTTTGAACTAAAATATCTCGTTGAGCGGAAATCGCATGGCGCTTGGTTTTTTCTTGCTCTTTTACTTTTTGCCATTCGGAAACGTGACCGGCAATTACATTAAGTGCATCAAGTGGATTAACCTTATTCAAAACCTGCTTTGTCCCTTGTATAGCTAGCTGCTTAAAGGCGACATTTTCTAAATCTTTTGCCATTTTATATTCCTGCTGCAATCAATTTTTGTTTTACGTCTTTACTTTCAGAAGTGAGTTCGCCATTTTTTCCTAAGATATTCAAATCCAAAATATCTTTTAATGTTTTTGCCATTAAAAACGACAAGTGAATTTCAGCCATTTGTTTTTCAGTTGGTTCGGCAACTTTAGTAGTGCTCAGTTCTTTTACAATATTTTCTAATATAATCAACTGAGGGTTTATGCGTTCACATAATTGATCCAGAACATTTTTGAATTCGCCACATCGAACTTGAACTGCTGTTAAGAGTGAAATTTGTGTTTCCATTTTTTCACAGGCAATATCAACTTTTGCTTCAAATTCTTTAGCTTCGGTGAGGGCTTTTTCTGCTTTGCTGTCTGCAAACGCCCCAGAAACTAAAATTGCTGGTCCAACTACCAAACCACCTAAAACAACACTACCTAGTGCCATACCTCCTCCACCAGCAGCAATCGAACCTCCGCCTAACCAAGCTAATGTTGCATTTGTTGCCGCAGCACCGCTTAACGTACCAATTGCTGTTCCTGTGCTGGCTGCTCCGAATGTCATAACACTCCCATAAATACCTGCGCCAGCTAACACACCACTTGTAACCGATGCTGCACCAGAATTTAAAATTTCTGATGCAGACATTGAAACTTTCTCCATGGCTATGATTTGTTCAGGAGTAAAGTTAAATGCGATATTTTCGTGTTGAAATCCTTTTATGTTTAGTGATTTCAACTTCTTATACAGCGTTAAAAACTTCGCAATTTCATTTTTTTGAATGTTGAGTTTTAGCAAGCCTAAATCAGCAGAAATTTTCGTCGTTATTTTTTTCTCATTTTCTAATGACTTACCTATATGCTTTTGTTTGCTGTTGCTTCTATCGTAAGTTTCTTGTGCTTCTTTGCGTTTATCACTTGCGCTTGCGTGTGCGCCTATACCCAACAGCGCAGCACCGACAGCAAGACCACCTAAAACAATTGGAAGAGGCATTTTAATTCTCCTTTTTAAGCTGTTGGCAAAACTGGTAATTTAAATCGTAGTATTGTTTTTTGTTCAAAACATTTTTGAAAAATTGATAGCCTTTTTCAATATTACAAATTAGCGGACGGTTTTCGTAAATATTGCATATTTTTAAGCTTTCATTGTAGTTAAAGCAAACGCCATTTCCATTATGTAATTCTTGGTAAAGTGGATTCAAGTGGAGATTTTGACAGCACAATCCACATCTATCACATTGAAAAGTTTTATTGTTCACGATTCTAAGTGTGGTAATTCGAAATCGGCGTAATACATCGTGTTATATTCAAGTCGGTCAGATAAGAATCAAAAAAGTTGCAACTCATTAATCTTGCCTAACTCCCTTACCACTACAGCCGTTTTTCTTATCGACAAGCCTTTGAATTATCTGTACTGGATAAATTGTGTATAACGGGAACCTCTACGGGCATTCAAAGGTATTTGCCACCACCGACGTTGCCTCCCTATCTTTGATTTAGGCCTTGAACAACGTTTTACCATCTACTTGTGAAATAAGTTGCTAGACGAGATTAAGTTTACTCTCTATCTGGTGAATTGCTACCTCTTTATTGATCAATAATTACAGATTTATTGTGTCTCCGATCAAAAAAATCGCGCGCCCTCGGCGATATAGCTGTGAAGCAACCCTCTCGAAGCGTTGAATAGGCATATTACTTCTGGCCATCACCCTCATAATCACAGTCGCAGGAAAGAGTTATGTATGCATATCTTGTAGACTTGAGTGATTGTTAGCGCAATCTCCATCTAAATGTTTGAGTTCCTTTAAATGGCTGCTCCTCGCCAACTTGCTGTCATTCGGAAAATTTATGTGACAGTCTGCGAGGGGGGCGTACTGAGACAGTCACTGTCGGGTTCAATCTAAACCAGTATTCAGGACTGTTAGATCAAGATCAAATTTTTACAATTAATTGAAAAAATCGATCCCTCAGCGCGTTAACTATCCCGGCAACACCGTCTCAACCAGCTTGACCCAATAAGCCGTACCAATCGGCAGGATCTCATCTTTAAAATCATAGTGCGGGTTATGCAGCAGACAGCCGTTTTCGGCGGGGCCGTTGCCCAGCCAGAGATAACAGCCCGGCTTTTCCTGCAGCATAAAGGCAAAGTCTTCCGAGCCCATGCTGGGTGTCGGCTGAAGGTCGATGCAATCCTCGCCGACCACTGCAATGGCAGCGTTCAGCGCCATCCGTGTTTCTTCTTCCGTATTGAACGTGATCGGATAACCGGGATTTTCCGGATTGAATTTAATCTCTGCCGTTACATTGAAGCCCTGGCAGAGGGCATGGGTTAGCTGACTGATCTTGTCGGCAATGGTTTTTTGCGCACTATCACTGAAACAACGGAACGTGCCTCGCAGCACGACCGATTCCGGCAAGGCGTTCCAGGTCTGGCCGGCATGGATCTGGGTAATGCTGACGACGGCCTGTTCAGCTGGATCGACAGTTCGGCTGATGATCGTCTGCAAGACAGTGATCAATTGGGCAGCCGCGACGATGGCGTCACTGCCCAAATGCGGCATCGCGGCATGTGTAGCCTGGCCCGTCAGCACAATCTCGAAACAATCGAACGAAGCCATCATCGGTCCCTGTTTGACGGCAAAATGGCCGAGCGGAACGTCGGGAAAATTATGCAGGCCGAATACGCGGTCGGCCGGAAATTTTTCAAACAGGCCGTCCTGAATCATTTGTTTGGCGCCGGCGCGGCCTTCTTCGGCCGGTTGAAAAATAAAATAGACAGTGCCGTTGAAATTGCGGTTGTGAGCCAGATGGCTGGCCGCACCCAACAGCATGGCGCAATGCCCATCATGGCCGCAGGCGTGCATTTTGCCTTCATGGCGGGATTTGTGCTCAAACGTATTCCGCTCCTGTATGAACAGCGCATCCATGTCGGCGCGCAGGGCAATCTTCTTATCACTGTTTCCGGCCGACAAGGTGGCGACTACGCCGGTTCTGCCCAGGCCCTCATGCACGTCCAGGCCGAAACCGGACAGCTTGTTGGCAATGAACCGGGCCGTTCCGGTTTCTTCAAACGCGGTTTCCGGAAACTGATGCAGATGCCGGCGCCACTGGCGCATTTCGTCGTGGAGTTGTTGGATGTCGCTGGGTATGGGCATGGCAGAATAGTTAAAGGTGATTCATATAGGCTGCTTGGTGGTCCTAATCATAGCCAGAAAGTCGCTTGGCAGCTAATAAATTCGATAACCTGCATGGGGGCCGGCCTAATGCTCGGCAGCACCGTCAGGCTCGCCTTTATATTCGCGGATGATGCGCCGGACATCGCCCATTTCAAATCCGTAAGTCCTTTTCAGAATGCCGAGACGCTGGTCTTTACTGATTGAAGCCGGCAGATTCAGCGCCTTAAGAATATGCTCGGCCGGTACGCCGGTTTGCTGCTCCAGCTCCGCCAGCGTCATTGATCCTGTGATCTGGATGTCCTTGCCTCTGGTCAGGGCGTCTTCGGACACTTCGACAGGCGTTATGACCGGCGCGAAAGACAGCGCAATCAGCGCCAGCAGGCCAACTAGGCCGAGCCCGGCTCTAAGCCCTGAGTTTTCGCTCGGGCGGCCAGTAAGCGTATGAACAATCCAGCGCCAGTGCAGCAGCAGGTGAACGGCAAGCACGCCAAGGAAGGCCGCCGATATCCAGAAATGTATCGTTCCCCATTCATGCCGGTTCAAGCCCCATAGGCTCGAAAAACGGCCGCTGCCCGGCGGCAGGATATAGCGCATCAGCACGCCGGTCACAGTCAGAAAAAGAAACCCGATAAACGCGACGACATCAATTATAAAATTCAACGTGGCTTTCACTGAAATCTCCCTGCATAGTGGTTCATAATTTTTGCACATTCGCTGACAATAATACGGCAACAGCTTAACGGGTATCTTTGTGCATAAATCAATCCGGTTCAAACTCTTTTTGACTTTTTTGCTGACGACGAGCCTTATCGTCTCGGGCATGTATGTGTTCATGCGCTGGTCGCTGGATCGCGGGTTTAACGCGTTCATCGAAAAACGCCAGCAGGAACGCATCGGCGCGCTGGTCGAGGGGCTGGGCGAATACTATGCCGGCAATCAGGATTGGCGCGCATTGACCGGCAACAAGCGGAAGTGGATGGAACTGTTGTGGCAAGCCAACGAGCATCGGCATTACCGGCCGGCGCAGTGGTTCAAGCAGGCATTGAGCGAGCCGCCCGACGTCTGGCCGCCGGCGTTGCCCGAATCGCAAGCCCGCTGGCGCTTCAAGCCGCTGGAGCTGAGCGTGATGCTGTTGCGCGCCGACAAATCGATCATCTTCGGCCGCCGGGAATCGCTGCAGCAGTTGACTCTCTATCCCATACGCCATCAGCAGCAGACGGTCGGCTTCCTGGGCGTGCTGCCCGGCAAGCCGGTCAATCAGCCGCTGGAGCTGCAGTTTATGGAGCGCCAGTCGCAGGCCTTTATCTGGATTGCCGTATTTATGGTGTTGTTGTCGGCAGGACTGGCTCTGCTGTTGGCTTACACGCTGGGGCGTCCGCTCAAGCGCATTACGGCCGCGGCCAAGGCGCTGGCGGTGGGTGGTTATGATACGCGCCTGCCGGTCGAGTCCAGCGATGAGCTAGGCCAGCTGGCGCGGGACTTTAACGAGATGGCGGCGGCGCTGGAGCAATCGGAGCAGACGCGGCGGCGCTGGGTGGCCGACATTTCGCACGAATTGCGTACGCCGCTGGCTGTTTTGCGCGGCGAGCTGGAAGCGCTGCAGGACGGCATCAGGCCATTGACGCGGAATGCCGTCGATTCGCTGATGAACGATGTCATGCGGCTGCATCGCCTGACTGACGATCTGTATCAATTATCGTTGTCCGATCAGGGCGCATTGAGTTATCGTAAAACGCTGGTCGATCCGGTCGCGGTCTTGAAACAGGATATTGCCGCGCTGGCGCCTGAATTCGACAGCAAGCAGCTCCGCGTGCATCTGGCGGACAAGCTGGCGGCAGCCGCCAAAATTCACGCCGACCCGGACCGCCTGTCGCAGCTCTACCGGAACCTGCTTAACAACAGTCTTAACTATACGGACCGCGGCGGCCAGCTCGCTATTACCGTTTCCCGGCAGGGGAACAGGCTGATCATGGTTTTTGCCGACAGCGGGCCGGGCGTGGCGGAGCAGGAGCTGCCGCACCTGTTTGACCGCTTTTATCGCGTGGAAAGCTCGCGCAGCCGGCATCATGGCGGCGCAGGGTTGGGGCTGGCGATTTGCAGCAATATCGTGCAGGCCCATAACGGCGCGATAAAGGCGCAAGCCTCGCCGCTGGGCGGCCTTGCCATTCATATTGAACTACCGATTGACTCATGAACCGTATCCTGATTGTAGAAGACGAAGAAAAACTGGCGCGTCTGGAAGCCGACTATCTGCGTAATGCCGGCTTTGAAACCTTCTGTCTGGCCGATGGGCTGGCTGTCGTGCCGTGGCTGAAGGAAAACTCAGTGGATCTGATACTGCTGGATCTGATGCTGCCGGGCCGCGACGGCCTGGACCTGTGCCGGGATATACGCCGATTCAGCAGCGTGCCGATCATCATGGTGACCGCGCGCATAGAGGAAGTCGACCGCCTTCTGGGATTGGAACTCGGGGCCGACGACTATATCTGCAAGCCGTTCAGTCCGCGTGAGATGACCGCGCGCGTCAAGGC
Source organism: Methylobacter sp. Wu1 (assembly GCF_036553575.1). Classification (NCBI taxonomy): domain Bacteria; kingdom Pseudomonadati; phylum Pseudomonadota; class Gammaproteobacteria; order Methylococcales; family Methylococcaceae; genus Methylobacter; species Methylobacter sp. Wu1. The sequence continues at coordinate 63,438 of NZ_JAZHOC010000078.1, forward strand.
CGTGCTGCGAAGAATGCAACCTTTGGCGATGGAGCCGGTCTCTAATCTATTGAAGCTGGACCCGCAGAGTTTCAGGATTTCTGTCGGCAAACTGGAAACGGAATTAACCGCGGTCGAATTCCAGTTGCTGCAAACGATGTATCAGCAGCCGGGGCGCATTTTTTCCCGCGCCAGGCTCATGGATCTGATGTATCAGGATCAGCGTATCGTATCCGACCGGACCATTGACAGCCATATTAAAAAACTGCGCAAAAAACTGGCCGATCTGTTGCCCGGCCAGGAGCTGATCCATTCTGTTTACGGCGCCGGTTATCGCTATGAGGCGCCGGATAGAAACAGCGATTAAATTTCCTTATTCTTTACACAATCGCTGCAAATTGTTTGCCTTTTTTATCGATATAGTAAGACCCAAGAACGGAGATGGACCGTTCGAAAACCATAACCTTAAGAGATGAGAGAATAACTATGAACAAGAAAATCATAATGATCGCAATGGCCCTGGCTCTTCCTTTCGCCGCATCGGCTGGGGCCGGCGCCGAGAAAGAGGGTTTTGAAGGCGGATATCGGCATGGCGAGAAAATGGAGCGTATGGCCAAGGAGCTGAATTTAAATGAAGAGCAAAAAACCAAAATGGATGCGTTGTTCAAGGAGCAGCATGAGAAATATAAAACAATTCATGAAGAAACCCGCACGCGTCTGAAAGAAATCCTGACGCCTGAACAGATGCAAAAGATGGATGAAATCAAAAAACGCCATCATGAACAATGGAAAAGCAAGAGGGGCATGGAAAAACAGAAGTAATGCCTGCAAGGACAATCTAACTCATTCTTGATCCAGGGAAGGATCAGTTTTCCCGATGTTAAATACTGCGCATGACCCGGCAGATTCTGTTTATTGCCAGGCATACAGGCAGCCTGTTTTATAGATTTGATCGGCAAACAGGTCTTGCTTTCGCGGTGCGGCCGTCCGCGGGCGATCCGTCAAGATCAATTCCTCAGTAAAATTCAGCTATTTTGCGCGGGCATCATCGCTTACAATGCCGCGCATGAGCGGGCTTGTTTCTCAGCCTGAAGATTAAGCGGAGCGGCAGCTCCAACTACTACCTGAGGATATTTATAATGAAAACAATTCACCTTGCCTTTGTGGCGCTGTCGCTTTTCAGTTTTATCGGCAGAGTCGTGCTGTCAGAAGTCAATCCCGAAATGCTGAAACAGAAAGCCTTTAATATCGGCCCCCATGTCATCAATACAATATTGTTGCTCAGCGGTATCATTCTGGTGTTTCAAGGATCATGGCTGTCAATGGAGTACGGCTGGATTATCGGCAAGCTAATAGGCCTGTTGGGCTACATCGGTTTAGGCATAATGGTACTGCATAATCAGGGCACTACCCGCTGGCTGGCGTTTGCCGGCGCGCTGGCCTGCTTTGCCTATATCGGCATGGTCGCGGTGACCAAGGATGCGTGGTTCTTTTTATAAGCCTATAAAAGCCGAAGGGCACGAAGTTTTATATTTTTCTTCCTGCCCTTGGTTATAAACAAAAATCTATTTTGCCGATCTGTTGATCCAGTCGGCGCAAAACGTCCTTCCCGCGCTTTAGGTCGGTTCCGTCAAACTCCAGTTCTCGATGATCCGTCAATACATCCCAACGGCATAGCAGGTTTTTTAGCTGGATACGCTCGCTGGCGGTGAAGTGGTATTGTTGAACCAATCGGCTGAACAGGTGCGGTTCGGGCGATGTGATCAGCTTGGCCAGGGCGGTCATGTCGGCCAGCAAGGCTTCAACAGCCGGAATATGAGCCGCTATCAAGGCCGAAACCTGCTTAGGCTCAATGTTTTCCGCTGGCATTTGTTTGTTGTCCGAGACCACTTTCAGGCACTGAGTCAATTCCGCACAGGAAAAGCGCGTTGCGGTCTCGTAAAATGCCGAGGCTTCCATGTCGTACAGGTGTGGAAGGTCGTACTGAAGTTGTGGCCTTGAAGCGGTTTGCAAGCTATCGGTGAGGCAATTCTGATTACACACTAGCGGCGGGTAATAATGCTTTCCGCTGTCGAGATCGATGATTTTGTCAATTAGAAGCAGCGTCCCTAAGGCATGGTCTTTATGTCCGGCGATGCCGATATTGAGCATGACCGGATTTTCTGCCGAGGCCAGCAAGGCTTGCGTGTAGGCCACGCCGGCTGCCATGGCGCTTTTGCCGGGGCCGGTCACAGTCAGGCAGATGTCCTGGTTCAGATACACGGCAAACGGCTCAACAGCCGTATCTTTCTTCAGTTTAAAATGGGCGGTCAGCGGTTTCGCTTCGCAAGGCAGAGCGGTGTAGATAAAAGTTTTGTATTGGTTGGCTTGATTCATAAAGCGGAGTCTTGGGGCGGCTAAGGACAGATAGCCGGCAGTGGGGAAGGGCTTTAGCCGTAACTAAAGCCCTTCCGGAACAAGCGCCTGTTACGGCGCCGTGGTCGGCGCTCGTTCCGGCGGCTTGGCCGTACCGGTGCCGCCGACTTCGCTGGCTTCCTTATAGTAGAGATTTTTCAGGCGGCTGAAGGCGCCCCATAAGGTCGTATCCATGACGGTATGGTTGCCGATTGAAACGATAACGCGGGCCAGTTCCGGAATTCTGTTTCGGGTAGACAACATATATACCGGTTCGACATACAGCACGGTATTGCCCATCGGCAGGATCACCATGCGGCCCAAGGCAATTTGTGAACCCCGCTGATCCCATAACGTGAACTGTGCGGCAATGTCCGGATTTTGGGAAATCAAGGCTTCAACCTGTGCAGGGCCGTTAACCTGGATGTCCTTCAGGAACTTGAAGACGGTAATGTTAGGCTTATAGTTCAGGCCGCAGCCGGCTTTATCCAGTATGCTGGCAACCCCGATCATGCTCAGATTGGTTCTGTTGACAGGCGTCATCGGGTTGATCAGGACCAATTCTTCCTTATGGTTGCAGTAGCCGAAATCCATGGTCTGATAGTACGGCATGACCGGTTCTTCACGCACATTGGCAAATTGCCAGGTTTCGGCCTGCTCGTAGAACAGCTCCGGGCTGCGCTGGTGATAGCGGGCAAAAATTTTCATCTGCGCGTAGTACAGATCGCGCGGATAACGCAAATGAGTGCGTAATTCAGCCGGCATTTCCTCGATATTCTTAAACACACTCGGATAAGCGTTGCTGTAGGCGCGAATGAGCGCATCCGATGGATCGGAAACGTAATAAGCCACTTCGCCGTCAAGGGCGTCGACGACGATCTTGACCGAGTTTCGGATATAGTTGAAGTCTTGCGTGCCGCCGAGAAAATCATCGGCCGCCGGTTTGGAAACCGGATACCACTTTGATAAGGTATAGGCGTCCTGTATCCAGAAAAAACGGTCCTTGCCGATCACCAGATAAGGATCCTTGTCCAGATGCAGGAACGGCGTCAGCTTACGGATACGCTCCACGATATTGCGGCGTATCAGAAGCTTGCTCTGGTCGGTAATATTGGTAGAGAAGAATATTTTTTCGTCTTTGAAATAAAAGGCGAATAATGCTTTTCTGAAAAGCGACGGGATCGGAATGCCGCCCTTGCCCTTATATTCAGCTTCCACCCCCGGATCAGTCAGAGAGCCGGAAATGCCGACAACGTTCAGTCTGTTAGGTATGACGGCATAAGTGTAGTCTTCCTGGCCATAGTAAATATCCGGGTATTTGACGCTTAAGCCGACCGGCGAATACATGTTCAAGTCGCGCAAATACCAGACCAGCGGCTTGCCTGCATCCTGTGCGGCCGGCGAAACGACGGCGCCATAGCCGTGCGTATAGCGCAGGTGCATGTTTTCCCACGTCTGTGCAGATTCCGGTAGCTTGGAAAAGTTGAGTTCGCGGGCCGCCAGATTGACCTGGCGGGTATGGTCCAGGATGAAATAGCGGTCTTCATCGACATGCGGAAAGCTGTAATAAGGCCGGATGCCCTGCAACTGGCGGTAGCCGTCTATCAGCAGTTCTCGGTCCCAGACCGGAATATTCTCGAAAAATTTCTGCGTGCTCCAGGCATTAATGTCATCCGTGGCATCAAGCTTAATCGGCAGTTCAACGACATTGATACGTTTTAAATCATACGCGTCCAGCGTCGCTTCAATGTTGTTCTGCATGAATGTTTTTTCAGTCCTGACCGGATTCGGATTGACAATGAATTTTTGTATGGCGGCCGGGATCGAAGCAATGGTTGGAATGAACATAACCAACAGAAAAGCGCCGAGCGAGATCAGGAACGGCGTTTTAATGCGATGTTTTTCCGAGAAAATAAACAGGCTGGCCGTAATGGCTGTTGCCAGAAAAGTGATGATGCTGAGCCAGATGAAGGGCAACCGGTAACGGATTTCTACAAAGCCGGGACCATAGAACACTGGCTCGTGCGATGTATTGTAAAGCAGCGAAAACCGCTCCAGCATGAAGCCCCAAATGACGAACAACACGACGAAACCGATCAGAACGCCTAAGTGAATCTTCGCGCCCAGCGGGAATTCCTTGCTCTGGTCAGGCACAAACACATGCTCGAGCCAATACAGCGCTCCGACCGAGAAAAACAGTAAAATGGCCGTTAGCAGCAATTCCTTCTGGATCAGGATATAAATCGGATAGGACAGCATGTAAAAGCTGACATCGTTGCCGTAGACCGGCTCGGTTACGCCTGAATCACTGCCGAAAAAATACAGTAATGCGGTTTCCCACTGCTGATAGAACGGTATCGCAATAAGAATGGCCAGCAACAGTGAGATCAATGTATAGATTCTCATCGAGCCGCTCATGAACATGTCGGCGAAGCGCTGAAAGCGGCGGCTTTTGTCTATATTATTAAAAACCTCGTCGGGCGGATTCAGGCCCAGGTAACGCGAGGCAATCCAGAAGTGGAAAAAGAAAATTGCAAAGAAAACCAGCGTAACGCCGCCGGACAGAAAGAATTTATAGAGCAGCCTTAACCAGAAGTAGGCCTCGAATTTTAATTCCCGAAACCACCAGAAATCGACGATCAGATCGAGAAAGATGAAATAAAAGGCGGCATACACAATGCCTGCGACGACCAGGATCACTCCTATCGAGGCGAGTAAAAGCTTCCAATTCCGCATAGTGTCCTCTTTTTTATAGATTATGCTTTTGACAATGCTTAATTTGCAGGCATCGGCCATTATTTGCTTAATGTCTGCATGAATGACTTTATTCTAGCACCCAATAGAGGTTCGTAGCGATTCAGGCGCTTATTTATTGCTCCTCTTCGAGGCTTGGTAGCCTTTGGGCCTGATGGCAATGCGGGCTTTGACTTCCGTGCACAAAGTCCCTTCGCTTTGATAAAAAGCATAGGTAAACTCAGGCGTGCTGCGGCCTTTGCGTTCAAGCTCCTCGCGGATTTGCTGCTCCTGGTCGGCGGACAGGGTGAAGCGCAGTTCCAGGTCGGTGCGCCCTTCATGCCTGAAGTCCAGATGTAGGGAACGGGTCCAGACGGAATAGCCGGGAAACACCTTGACACAACACATGGCGGCAATCGGATCGGCCAGGCAGGCCTGGAAACCGCCAAACAGGCTGCCTCCAGTATTGGTCGCGATCCAACTGTGCCGCAGCAGGATTCTTACCGTACGCCAATCCGGTGAAATTTCCAGCACTTTCAGGCGCATCAGCCAGAAGGCCGGATACCATTTTATGCGTTGCTTGTCGGTCAGCCAGCGGCTGTTCCAGATAAGACGGCGCAGGTTCATTGGGGAATTTGAGAAAGAATTTTTTCGGCGGTGGAGAGCGCGAGCCTATGAGGTTCGCGCTCTTGGTCGTGGAGCTGGTTAAGCCAGGCTTTTGCTCGCTACTTCGTAAACGTCCTTGGAGATGTTTTCGGTGCCCATGATTCTTTCGAGCTGCGCTTTCATGAGCGCCTGCCGGCTTTCGTCATAGCGCCGCCATTGCGTCAAGGCGCTGAGCATGCGTGATGCGACCTGCGGGTTGATCGTGTTCAGCGCGATGATCTGATCGGCCAGGAATTGATAGCCCTGGCCGTTGGCGGCATGAAAATGCAGCTGATTGGCCTGGCTGAAGGCGCCGATCAGGGATCTGACGCGGTTCGGATTTTTCAGATCAAAAGCGCCATGGGTCATCAAGGCCTGGACCGTGGCAAACGTGCCGGGCATCGGACTGGATGCCTGCAGCGCGAACCATTTATCAATCACCAGCGCCTCATTCCGCCATTGTTGGTAAAAATCCGTCAGGCACTGCTGGGTGGCCGGGTGCGGATTGTTAACAATAGTTGCTAAGGCGGCCATCTGGTCGGTCATGTTGCGGGCCGATTTGAACTGCTGCTCGGCCCAGCTTTGAATGTCCGCATTTTCAAGCTTGCTCAAATAGCTCAGACTGGTGTTTTTGATGCGTCTGCGGCCTATGGCGCCGGCATCGAACTGGCCTGACTCGTCGCGATGATTGGTCTGGTATAACGCCTGGAACTGCGGCTGCAACTGCTGGGCCAGCGTTCGTTTAACGAATTCCCGCGCCTTGTGGATGGCTTCCACATCGACCACTTGCATCTGTTCGGCCAGATAAGTCTCCGACGGCAGGTCCAGCAGCAGGGAGAAATAGGACAGATCATCCCAGGGCTGTTCCAGCACTTTTTTGAAAGCCTCGACGATAATCGGGTCAAGATGCATGTCCCGGCCGTTTCGGCAGTCTTCGATGAGCCTCATGATAATGGCGCCGGCCAGTTGTTGCCCGGCCTCCCAGCGATTGAAGGTGTCGCTGTCATGGCTTAATAAAAACGCCAGTTCTTCAAGGCTGTAATCCATGGCCAGCTTGACCGGCGCCGAGAAACCTCTCAGCAAGGAGACGACAGGCTGCTGCGCCAGACCCTCAAAAGTAAACGACTGTTCTGTTTCGGTGACAGATAAAGTCACTTCATCGCCGGCTTGATCGCTGTCTTTCAGTTTGCATGAAGCAACAGAACCGTCGCGGTTGATCAGCCCGACTTTGACGGGAATATGCAGCGGTTCTTTGACGGGCTGGCCCGGTGTCGGCGGGCAGCTTTGGGCGATGGTCAAGGTCAGTGTTCGACCGGCTGGCGCATAGTGCTGCCGTACTTTCAATACCGGCGTGCCGGCCTGGGAATACCAGCGCCGGAACTGGGCCAGGTCGGTGCCATTGGCGTCTTCCATGGCCTTGACGAAATCGTCGCAAGTGACGGCCTGGCCGTCATGGCGTTCAAAATACAGATCGCTGCCTTTTCTGAAGCCTTCGGCGCCCAGCAAGGTGTGAATCATGCGTACGACTTCGGCGCCTTTTTCATACACGGTCAAAGTATAGAAATTGTTGATTTCCATATAGGAGTCAGGCCGGATCGGGTGCGCCAGCGGGCCTGCATCCTCGGCAAACTGGCGCGTGCGCAGCATGTTGACGTCTTCGATGCGCTTGACGGCCTTGGAAGTCCGGTCGCCGGTAAATTCCTGGTCGCGGAATACGGTGAAGCCTTCCTTCAGGCTGAGCTGGAACCAGTCGCGGCAGGTGATGCGGTTGCCGGTCCAGTTGTGGAAATATTCATGGCCGATGACGCCTTCGATATGCTCGTAATCAGAGTCGGTGGCCGTGTCGGGACGCGCCAGCACATATTTGGTGTTGAATACGTTGAGCCCCTTGTTTTCCATCGCGCCCATGTTGAAGTGGCTGACCGCAACGATCATGTACAGATCCAGATCATACTCGCGGCCATAGACTTCCTCATCCCAGCGCATCGCGTTTTTCAGGGACTGCAGCGCGTGGTCACATTTGTCCAGGTCATGCGGCTCGACGAAGACTTGCAGGCTGATGTTCCGGCCTGATTGCGTGGTGAAGTTGCCTTCGACGCAGTGCAGCTGGCCGGCGACCAGCGCGAATAAATAGCAGGGCTTGTCGAACGGGTCTTCCCAGGTGACCCAATGACGATTTTCGGACAGTTCGCCATGACCGACTTTATTGCCGTTCGACAGCAGTACCGGATAGCGGTTTTTGTCGGCGATGATGGTGGTCCTGAACCGCGCCATGACGTCGGGGCGGTCGAGATAGTAAGTGATTTTCCTGAAGCCTTCCGCTTCGCATTGCGTGCACAGCATGCCGTTGGAAAGATAGAGACCTTCCAAGGCGGTATTGGCTTTCGGATTGATCAGGTTTTCGATGGTCAGCACAAAGCGTTGATCTTGCGGTACTTCATGGATAACCAGGGAATCGGCCGTCTGCTGGTAGTCAACTGCGGTTAAATCATCGCCGTCATTCAGGTTGACGCGCAGAAGTTTCAGGTTTTCGCCGGATAAAGTCAGCGATTTGCCGGCGGATTGGCTGGCCGGATTGCGGCGCATGGTAAGCCGGGAGATGACTTGGGTGTTCTCGTCATCGAGCGTGAAATTCAATTCAACGCTGTCGATCAGGTAGTCAGGGACAGTGTAATCTTTTAAATAGATGGTTTGTGGATTGGCATCACGCATAGTATTTTCGGGAATATTTATTGATTAAGGTCAGGATTGGGTTTTGACAGCAAAAATGGCGATAAGTAACCATGCGCTTAAAAAAGCAACGCCGCCTATCGGCGTAATCATGCCCAACCATTTCAGATTCAGGATCGTCAGCAGATACAGGCTGCCGGAAAACAGCAGTATGCCGGCGAACATGAGCCAGCCGGCCCAGTGCACCAGCGCCGACGCACTCGGTATGAAGGCGATGGCGACCAGGCCCAGCGCATGCCACATCTGGTAGCTGACCGCGGTTTTGTAGACTTCGAGCATTTCGGGGCTCAGGACATTTTTTAAGGCGTGAGCGCCGAATGCGCCCATGCTGACGCCCAGAAAGGCGCTGAGCGCCCCAAGGCACAGAAATAGTGAGTTCATATTATTTTTCCAGCAGCCTGGGCATGAGTTGTACGAGATTGCACGGGCGGGTGCGGAAATCAAGCTGCTCCTTGATTAAATCATCCCAGGCCGTACGGCAGGCGCCCGATGAGCCGGGCAGGCAAAAGACGTAGGTGGCATTGGCGACGCCGGCAATCGCTCTGGACTGGATCGTCGACGTTTTAATGTCCTGGTACGACAGCATCCTGAAGACCTCGCCGAAACCGTCCAGAACCTTGTCCAGCAAAGGCTGTACCGCTTCCGGCGTGCCGTCCCGGCCCGTCACGCCGGTGCCGCCCGTGGTCAGGACGACATTAATGCCGTCATCGGCAATCCATGCCGAAACAGCGGCCCGGATTTGATAGATATTGTCAGGGACTATTTTCTTTTCAATAACCTGGTGCCCTGCTTCCTGGGCACGTTCCACCAGCGTTTTGCCGGATAGGTCATCGCTGTCGGTGCGGGTGTCAGAGACCGTCAGTACGGCAATATTCAACGGTATAAAGTGTTTTTCAGCTGTCATAATTTAAAAAAGGCAGAAGCGGTCGTTTAGCCGCTCAGGCAGCGCTTTTGCGCGTGGTAAAAAGGGCGGCCTGTCGGCCGCCCTCAATTAGACTTTGGTCTTATATTACTGCAATACCAGAAAGAATGCTTCCTGTCCGCGCTGAATATTAATCAGCAGCGGGCCTCTCGGATCAATGACCTGGTTAAACTCGTCAAGATTATGAATGCGGTAGCGGTTCGCCGTCACAATGACATCGCCGGGGCGCAAGCCTACGTGCCATGCTTTTGACGATGTGTCGATCTTTTCGATTAAAACCCCCTCGACCTGATCCTTTTGCGTGGTGCTTAATATCGTCCCCTGCAGGGCCGGGTGCAGCTTGTCGCCCGCCAATTGCGGTCTTTGCGGCTTGCCGATCGTGGCCGTCGTTTCTCTTTTCTCGCTGCCTCGGAAATATTGTATGTCTACATTGTCGCCAATTTGCATCAGGCCGATGATGTTGCGGATGTCATGGCTGTTTTTAACGGATCGGCCATTGACTGACACGATAATATCGCCCGGCTCCAGGCCGGCTCTGGCTGCTGGCGAATTGTTTTCGACCCGGCTGACCACGGCGCCGTTTTTGCTTTCAAGATTAAATGCCTTGACCAGGTCCCCGCTCAGATCCTGGGTCGTTACGCCCAGCAGGCCGCGTCTGACTTCGCCATGTTTAACCAGCGAATCCTTGATCGTCATGACCATATTGGCCGGAATCGCAAAGCCGATGCCGACGTTGCCGCCGGAAGGCGCCAGAATGGCTGTGTTCATGCCGATAAATTCGCCGCGCAGATTGACCAGTGCGCCGCCAGAATTGCCGGGGTTGATGGAGGCGTCGGTCTGGATAAAGTCCTCATAGCCTTCTATGCCTAGGCCTGATCGGCCCAAGGCGCTGATAATGCCCGATGTGACGGTCTGCCCCAAGCCGAACGGGTTGCCGATAGCCACGACGAAATCGCCGACTTTGAGCTGGCTGGAATCGGCAATGGGCAGCTCCGTTAAATTGTCGGCCGGAATCTGGATGACGGCGACATCGGCTTCCGGGTCTGTGCCGACTAATTGCGCGTTGAGCTGGCGGCCGTCGTTCAAAGTCACCACGATCTTGTCCGCTTTGTCGATGACATGGTTGTTGGTGAGGACATAACCGTGCTCGCTGTCAATGATTACGCCGGAACCCAGACTGTTCTTTTGCTGCTGCCGCGGCGGTTGATTAGGCAATTCGAAGAAATAGCGGAAAAACGGATCCTGCATGAGCGGGTTTTCCCTGGTCTGGATGTTGGTGGTCGTAGAAATGTTGACTACGGCCGGCATGCTGCGCTCCAGCATCGGGGCCAATGACGGTAATGGTTGTCCTTCTGCGTAGCCCGGCAGTGCAGCGTGCGCGATCGATGGCGCTGTCAGGTAAACAGGCAAAAGAGTCATCAATAACAACTGTTTTACTAATTTATTATTCATCATGGATTTCCGGGTATGGGTTAATCGTGTGCCATAGACAATATAGGTCCAAAAATGTTTAATACAAGGTTGAGCGGTTCAATAATAATTAATCGATGGCTATTTTGCGAAAAACAGGAGGTGCTTTTTCTGATTTTTGAGGACCGGTTCATTTTTTGGAAATTGCCTGCCTGTTAAAATCAGGACTGACAAGTCAAGTTTGAAAAATGGACTATTCTTCATATGAATCCCACTTAAGGATATCCTGATGGCTATAGACGTCAATTCTGAAGATGGACTGATCATTCGCAAATTGATCCCGCTGGGAACATGGCCGGGCGCTCAATTCAATGCCTTATGCGAAAGCATAACCATCGAAGAAATTCGGGGCGGGACATTATTTAAAAAAGGAGACATGGACCCGCGTCTCATTTATCTGTTAAGTGGCGAGGTTACGCTTCAGTCGGAAGGGCTCATTATTGAAGTGATAGCCGCCGAAAGCGAAGCCGCCAGATTCGCGTTGGCTCACCAGATACCGCGGAAAATTGACGCCGTCGCGAATGGCGCCGTGCGTTTTCTGCGGCTGGATGCCGATATCGTTAATAATCCGACGCCCTTGGTATGCAAAGAGGACAATAGTTATATGGTAATTGAAGAACCTGAAGACGATCCAAATGACTGGATGACAGCATTATTGAAGTCACCTGTTTTTCAGCGCCTGCCTCCTGCCAATTTACAGAAAATCCTGATAACGCTGGAAGAGGTCTCTTTTGAAAAAGGTGAAATCATTATCAGGCAGGGTGATATTGGTGATTACTATTATCTGATAAAAAGCGGTCATTGCCTGGTTTCACGCAAGCCTTCGTCCCATGCGAAAGATATTAAACTGGCGCAACTCGGCAAAGGCGAGGCTTTCGGAGAGGATGCATTGCTTTCCGGCGAGCCAAGAAACGTTACCATAACAGCGCTGACGGATATGGTCTTGCTGCGACTGGATGAACAGCACTTTTTGTCCTTGATCAGAGAGCCTTCTCTGAAATTTATTGATCAGGAACAGATGCAGGACGTTCTGAGGCAAGGGGCCGTGCTGCTCGATGTTCGTTCCCAGGATGACTATAAAGCCGGGCACTTGCCAGGCAGCATCAACGCGCCTTTTTTCTCATTAAGGATGCAGCTTAAAACCTTTAATCGCGAACAGCCTGTCGTTGTGGTCTGCGGCAACGGCAGGATCAGCGAGGCGGCTGCTTTTTTATTGCTCAGGCACAGATTTAATGCCCTGATCCTGAAAGGCGGCATGAATGGCCCTGCATCCAGGCCGGAAGCGAAAGCGCCGGAGCCGGAGCATGAAGCAGCCCATTTCGCTATAGATGATGGTGTTGAGACATTGATTAATCTTGTTGATGAGCCTCATCCGCAAAATAAGCAGGAACAATCCGATCAGATCTCATCCTTTGCAGCCAGCGGTACGCTGGAAGATCAGCTCAGACTGATGAAGTCGGAAAATGAGGCGCTCAGGAGAGTAAATCTTCAGCTCAATGATAAATGTCTGAAGCTGGAGGTTGAGAGGGAGGAGGCGTTAAGGCAATACCATATCCTGCAGAAGCAGACGGAAAAGCTGATGCAGATGCTGGATAAAGCCAAAGGTAATCAGGGCGTCGCCTGAGGCGCCAGCAAAACCACAGCTGGGTCAGCTGTGGTCAGCCGGGCGACTTGAAAGAAGTTGTCAAACCAACGATTACTTGATTTTGGCTTCTTTATAGATAACGTGCTTGCGAACAACAGGATCAAATTTTTTGATCTCCATTTTTTCAGGCATTGTACGTTTGTTTTTGGTTGTGGTATAGAAATGACCAGTGCCTTCGGTAGAAACCAGTTTGATTTTATCGCGCATTTTCTAACTCCTTAAGCGTTTTCGCCGCGTTTACGCAAATCAGCCAGAACAGCGTCAATGCCTTTTTTATCGATGACACGCATGCCTTTAGCAGAAACTCTGAGACGAACCCAGCGGTTTTCGCTTTCTACCCAGAATCTGTGGTGTTGCAGGTTCGGGCTGAAGCGTCTTCTGGTTTTGTTGTTGGCGTGCGATACGTTATTTCCGGTAACGGGGCGTTTGCCTGTTACTTGACATACTCTGGACATGATTAACCTCTTAGTGTGCCTTTAAATTCAAAAGTTAGCCGAGCTTTATACCAAAAAATCTTTTCAAGGTAAACAACAATCGATAAAATGACTGACGTAAAACCATCCACCATTTGTTTTTCAAGTAATTACAACAGGACCCACATGCCTATCAAACTCGGCATGGTCATGGATTCCATCGGCCATATCAATATAAAGAAAGACACCAGTTTTGCCATGCTGCTTGAAGCCCAGTCCAGAGGCTGGGAACTGCACTACATGGAACTCAACGATCTGTACCTGAGAGACGGCAGGGCTTATGCCAGAACGCGAACGCTGAGCGTTCAGCGCGACGAAAAGCAGTGGTATCAATTCCTGGCGGAGCAGGATATTGCCCTGGATGCGCTGGACGTGATCCTGATGCGCAAGGATCCGCCTTTCGACCAGGAATACATCTATGCGACTTATCTATTGGAACGCGCGGAAAACATGGGGGTTTATGTCGTCAACAAGCCGCAGTCGCTGCGCGATGCCAACGAGAAGCTGTTTACGGCCTGGTTTCCGCAATGCTGCGCACCGACGCTGGTAGCGCGCGAGCCTGCCAGAATCCGGCACTTTCTGCAGGAGCAGGGGGAAATCATTTTAAAGCCGCTGGACGGCATGGGCGGGACGTCCATTTTCCATTTGCGCCAGAACGATCCCAATCTCAGCGTGATCCTGGAAACCATGACGCGCTATAACAGCCGCTATGTGATGGCTCAGAAGTATCTGCCGGAGATTAAAGACGGCGATAAGCGTATTCTACTGGTTAACGGCGAAGCTGTGCCTTATGCGCTGGCGCGTATTCCTGCCCAGGGCGAGACGCGCGGAAATCTGGCGGCCGGCGGCACTGCCGAGGGACGCAAACTGACGGAAAGGGACTTGTGGATTGCCAATCAGGTCGGGCCGACGCTGCGGGAAAAAGGCCTTGTTTTTGCGGGCATTGATGTGATCGGCGATACGCTGACCGAGATCAATGTCACCAGCCCAACTTGCGTGCAGGAACTGGACCGGCAGTTTGGGCTTAATATTGCCGGTCTGTTGATGGATCATATTGAAGGTAAGATACAACGATGAATGCGGTAGCCATGTTCGATCCTCCACCCTCCCTGTCCAATAACGACTCACTATTGATAACGCTGTTTCTGGCGGCTGTCGTGCACATTGTCCTTATTTTAGGCATTAGTTTCGACATGCCTAAACCGGAAAAAGTGCACCGGTCCATTGATATCGTTCTGGTCAATGCGCCGGCGAAAAAGGCCCCAAAAGAGGCAAAATTTCTGGCGCAGGAAAATCAGATAGGCGCCGGCGAAGAAACCAGAAAGCCCGAGCCGCCCCAGCAGCAACTGCCCAGCCAGGGTGCGAGCGAAGCCAAGCCAGTCGCCAAAAAAGTAGCCGAGGTCGAGAGCAAGCCCAAGGCAGAGAAGAAGATGGTCGTCCAAAAGGTCGCCGAGAAAAAAGTGGTCGCAGCCAGCAAGCCTGAGGAAGGCGAACAGGAACAGCAGCCGCGCCCGCGTTTGTCGGCCGCAGACCTGCAGCAGCAAATCGCCCAATTAGGCACCGAAATAAGGCAAAAGCAGGAAAGCGCCGATAATGCAGGGATAAAGTTTGTCAATCAATTGAGCGCTCACAAAGCGATCGGCATGCAATACATGAAAGACTGGGAAAACAAAGTGGAGCGGACCGGCAACCTCAACTATCCGGAAGTAGCCGCCAAGAAAAATTTCTCGGCGACGTTGACGATGGATGTCGGCATCAGCGCCGACGGCAGCATCTACAGCATGCGCATCAACCGGTCCTCGGGCAATCCCGCGCTTGACGAGGCCGCCAAAAACATCGTCAAAATGAGCGCGCCTTTTCCGCCATTGCCGGCGGAAGTGCTCAAGGAAACCAAAGTACTGGTGATTCCCAGAGTCTGGAAATTCTCCGATGAATCCGGCATGACTTCACAATAAATATTTGCAGCGCCAACCATAACCCGGGATACTACGGCACATGAACGGAGCAACCTATCTAACCAATCAATTCATTATCGCCATGCCCAATCTGGCCGATCCCAACTTTTTTCATACGGTGACTTACTTGTGCCAGCATAATGAAGAAGGCGCTTTGGGGATCGTCATCAACCGGCCGGCGGATATGAAGCTGAGCGAGATTTTTAAGCAAATGCAAATCCGTATCTCATCCGGGACAGCGGCCGATGCGCCTGTTTTTATCGGCGGCCCGGTGCAGACCGAGCGCGGCTTCGTGATCCATAGCCCCGGCGGCAATTGGGATTCGAGCCTGGCGGTATCCGAGACCATTTCGCTGACGACTTCGCGCGACATTCTGGAGGCCATCGCCATCGATAAAGGTCCTGAACAGTATCTGATTGCCTTAGGCTATGCGGGTTGGGGCGAAGGCCAGCTGGAAAGCGAAATGATGGACAACGCCTGGCTGAACACGCCCTGCGGCAAAGAAGTCTTATTCGACACGCCTATCGAGCAGCGCTGGAGCGCCGCAGCCAGCCAGATCGGCATCAACATCAATTTGCTGACGACGCCGGCCGGGCATGGCTAAACAAGATCCGCTGTTAGCGAAATCGGGGTCCGATACCTATCTGGGCTTCGACTTCGGCAATAAGAAGATCGGTGTCGCCGTCGGGCAAACCACTACGGGGACGGCAAGCCCGCTGCAAACCATCCGCTCCATCAATCAAACGCCCAACTGGGACGTCATCGGCAAGCTGATTCAGCAATGGCAGCCTGCCGGGCTCGTGGTCGGCATCTCCAGGCAGGCTGACGGTTCGGATAATCCGGTCACGCCGCGCATGCTAAAATTCTGCCGGCAGCTGGAGGGGCGTTATCACCTGCCTGTTTACCAGCAGGATGAAAGCCTGTCGACATTCGAAGCCAAACAGATGCTGTTCGATGATGTCGGCGTCAATGCGACCAAACTCTGGGAAGTACAGGATCAACTGGCCGCCCAGCTTATCCTGCAAACCTGGCTCAATGACCCTATAAATAAAACATGACTACGCATAATCTGGAAATTCCCGCATTACTGAATAAACTGGAAGCCGAGCTGAAAAGCGTCATCATCGAACGCCGGCTTGAAAATCCTTTGATGATCGGTATCCGTACCGGCGGCGTCTGGGTGGCCGAACGCATGCATCAGCGCCTGGGGCTGAGCGAGCCGCTGGGGCTGCTGGACATCTCGTTTTACCGCGATGATTTCTCGCAAATCGGCGTCAATCCGAACGTCAAGCCCAGCCATCTGCCGCCCACTATCGAAGGCCGCGATATTATCCTGGTGGATGATGTGTTTTGTACCGGGCGCACGATCCGTGCCGCATTGAACGAAATTTTCGACTACGGCCGGCCCAACCAGGTCGTCCTGGCCGTGCTGATCCAGCGCGACGGCCGGCAGATTCCATTGAGCCCCGATTGCGCCGGCGCCGTTATCAAGCTCAATGCCAATGAGCGCATCAAACTGACCGGCCCCGAGCCCCTGGCGATTCATGTGCAAACGATTGAGGAAGCATTGGCATAATATCCATGGTTGATAATCTACAGTTAAATTCGGAAGGCAAGCTCAAACACTTCCTGACCATTGAAGGGCTAAACAAAAACCTGCTGACGGAAATTCTCGACACCGCCGAGTCTTTTGCCGGCATGTCCGAGCAACAGGTCAAAAAAGTGCCGCTGCTGCGCGGCAAGACCATCGTCAACCTGTTCTTTGAAAACAGCACGCGCACGCGCACGACCTTCGAACTGGCCGCGACGCGCCTGTCCGCCGATGTCCTGAGCATGAACATCGCCACTTCGGCAACCTCGAAAGGCGAAAGCCTGCTCGACACCATACGCAACCTGGAATCGATGTTCGTGGACATGTTCGTCGTGCGCCACGCCATCAGCGGCGCGGCCCACTTCATTGCCCAGCACACGGCGCCGCACATCAGCGTGATCAATGCCGGCGACGGCCAGCACGCGCATCCGACCCAGGCCATGCTGGACATGTTCACGATCCGACAGATCAAACAGGACTTCTCGCGGCTGCGCGTGGCGATCATCGGCGACATCCTGCATTCGCGGGTCGCACGTTCGCAGATTCTGGCATTGAATACCCTGGGCGCGGCCGAAGTCCGCGTCATCGCGCCCAAAACGCTGCTGCCCGCGCATGTGGAGACGCTCGGCGTGACCGTATCGCACAACTTGAAAGAAGGCTTGAAGGATATCGACGTCATCATCATGCTGCGCCTGCAGAAAGAACGCATGACTTCGGCGTTGCTGCCCAGCGAGAGCGAATATTTCAAATGCTTCGGGCTGACCGAAGACAAGCTGAAAATCGCCAAACCCGATGCCATCGTCATGCATCCCGGACCGATCAACCGCGGCGTCGAAATCGATTCCAAAGTCGCCGACGGCCCGCAATCCGTGATTCTGAAACAGGTCAGCAACGGCATCGCCGTGCGCATGGCGGTCATGTCCATGGCCATGCAAAGACAGGGAGCCTTATCATGAGCCGCATACAAATCAGCCAGGGACGCATCGTCGATCCCGCCAACAAAATCGACCATGTCGGTTCCGTCTATATTGCCGACGGCAAGATCGTTTCCGTGCTCAACGAACCGGACGGCTTCAGGCCCGACCGGGTTATCGATGCCAGCAACCGGATCATCTGTCCGGGTTTCATCGACCTGAGCACGCGCCTGCGCGAGCCGGGGCAGAGCCGCAAGGCGACGTTCGCCAGCGAAACCGTGGCCGCCGCCAGCGCCGGCGTCACGACTCTATGCCTGCAGCCCGATACCGTGCCGGTCATCGACACGCCGGCGGTCGCGGAACTGGTCAAGGACCTCGCCGAAAAAGCCGGCTATGCCCAGATCTATCCGATCGCGGCGCTGAGCCAGAAACTGGAAGGCAACGAACTGAGCAACATGCTGTCGCTGAAACAGGCCGGCTGCATCGCGGTCGGCAATGCCAATCAGCCGGTCAAAAACCTGCTGATTCTGCGCCGCGCCATGGAGTATGCCGCCAGCCACGACCTGCTGCTGATGTTCCGGCCCAACGATTACTGGCTGGGCCATAAAGGCTGCGCGCATGAGGGCGCGTTCGCGACGCGCTACGGACTGCCGAGCATCCCGGAAGCGGCCGAAACCATCGCCCTGGCGCAATGCCTGGAACTGGCCGAGCTGACCGGCTGCCGCGTGCATTTCGGCCAGCTTAGCGGCAAGCGCTCCGTCATCCGGATTCATCAGGCGAAAAAATACGGCCTCGATGTCAGCGCCGACGTGGCCATGCATCAGCTGCATCTGACCGAAAACGACATTGCGCCGTTTGACAGCGCCTATCATGTCCTGCCGCCTTTGCGCACCGAAGAGGACAAGGAGTACCTGCGGCAGGGCCTGGCCGGCGGCACGATCAACAGCATCTGCTCCGATCACCAGCCGCACGATCTCGACGCCAAGCTCGGCGCCTTCCCTGAAACCGAGCCGGGCATGTCGACGCTGGAAACGCTGCTGCCTTTGATGCTGACGCTCGTCGCGCAACGGGCCATCACGCTGACGCAGGGCATTGCGGCCCTGGCCGAGAAACCGGCGCAGATCCTGCGCCTGAGAAGCGGGGCGCTGACGCCGGGATTTTCCGCCGATGTCTGCGTGTTTGATCCGGAACTGAACTGGCAGGTCAATCAGGACAGCTGGAAAAGCCAGGGCGTCAACACGCCGTTCTGGGGCCAGACCCTGAAAGGCCGCGTGACACATACCCTGCAGGGCGGCCGGATCATTCATGAGCTGGGGCAGGGAGCCTATCATGAAGAATAAGCTGGCCTTGATCGTCGCGGCCCTGCTGATAGCGGGCTGCACAAGAGACTATACGCCCGAATCCGGCGCCAGCGGCGAGCTGATCTTCAAGGCCGCCTGCGCCGAATGCCACAACAAAGGGATAGAAGGCGTGCCAGGCAAGCTGTTTGTGCTGGACAGCGACAAGGCGACGCCGACTTATATCGCTCACAAGGTACATGCCGGTTCACTGATGATGCCGAAATTCCCCAATATCAAAGACCAGGACATGCGCGCGCTCAGCGCATATGTTCTGGACCACAGCCAGAGGGAGTGAAGCGATGGACTGCTGGAAGAACCATTATGACGCCTCGGGCATTATCGAGGATATGAAAGGCGACCAGTCCTGGCGCATCTTCAGAATCATCAGCGAATTTACCGAGGGCTTCGACAGGCTGTCCGGCCTGTGCGAAGCCGTGTCGATTTTCGGCTCGGCGCGGCTTGGCCGCGATCACGCCTATTACCAGAAAACGGTCGAAGTCGCCGAACTGCTGGCGCAAAACGGTTTCGCCATCATCAGCGGCGGCGGTCCCGGCATCATGGAGGCGGCCAATAAAGGCGCTTATCTGCAGGAGCGATCCTCTATCGGCCTGAACATCAATCTGCCGATGGAGCAGCGGTCCAATCTTTATCAGAATGTCACGCTGGATTTTCGTTATTTTTTCGTGCGTAAAGTCATGTTCGTGCGCTATTCGATGGGCTATATCTGCATGCCCGGCGGTTACGGCACGCTCGATGAGCTCTTTGAGGCGCTGACGCTGATGCAGACGCGCAAAATATATCCGATGCCCCTGGTGCTGTTCGGCACCGAGTTCTGGGGCGGCCTGATCGACTGGATTAAAACGACCCTGATCAAGTATGAAACCATCTCGCCGCAAGATCTGGATTTAATCAAGGTGACCGATGACCCGCAGGAAGTGCTGCAGGTCATGATCGAGCACCGGGAATGGAAAAACAGGCAGCGCGCGCGGTCGATCAAGGAATCGAAGCGAGAGGCTGAAGCGTTCAGCTAATGCTTCGCGGCCTGTGAGGGCGACTTTAGCCGCCTTTATAAGTTTTCAAATGTGGCATCCTGACCGGCTTCGTCGCTTTCCAGCCCCGCCTGTTCGGTAATGCTTTTAGGAAACGTCTTTTTGACCTTGACGCCCAGGTCGACAAAGCTGCTGGCCTGCCGGATCAGGTTGCCGTTGCCGCGCGTCAGTTTATTCATGACGCTGTCATAGGTCGCGTTGACCGTGCTCAGCTGCCTGCCCAGCCTGTCGAGATCGTCGACAAACCCGCGGATTTTGTCATAGAGAATGCCGGCTTTGTCGGCGATGGCCCGGGCATTCTCGTTCTGGCGCTCATAACGCCAGATATTCTCGATCGTGCGCAAGGTCGCCAGCAATGTGGTCGGCGTGATGATCACGATCTTGTGCTCGAGGGCATCGGTGAACAGGCGCTCATCGCTCTGAACGGCGGCGATGAAGGCCGGCTCGATCGGCATGAACAGCAGGACAAAATCCAGCGACCGCAGGCCTTTCAGGCTGGCGTAGTCTTTCCGGCTCAGACTCTTGATGTGCTCGCGCACGGCTTCCGTATGCTGCTTCAGGGCCTGCGCCCTTTCCTGGTCGTCTTCGCTGGCACAGTAGCGTTCATAGGCCAGCAGCGACACTTTGGAATCGATGATGATATCCTTGCCCTCGGGCAGGCGGATGATGATATCGGGTTTGAACAGCCGGTTGTCCTCATCCCTGAACGCGCCTTGCGCCTCATACTCGATGCCCTTGCGCAGACCCGACTGTTCCAGCACTTTTTCCAGGACCATCTCGCCCCAGTTGCCCTGGGATTTCTTGTCGCCTTTCAGGGCGCGCGTCAGGTTCAGCGCTTCCTGGTTCATCTGCGCCGTATCGCGCCGCAATGAAATGATCTCCTCGCGCAGGGAAATGCGGTCCTTGTTTTCGTTGTCGTAAACCGTTTCGATGCGCTGCTTGAACTCGCCCAGCTGCTCGCGCAACGGCGTCACGATGTGATCGAGGCTGGCTTTGTTGTTTTCGGTAAACTGCCGGCTGCGCTCGTCGAAGATTTTGCCGGCCAGGTTTTCAAACTGGGTTTTCAGCCGGGCTTCGGCATCCTGCAGCAGCGCCAGTTTTTCGGCCGCATGCCTGGCCTGCTCGTCCATGCGCGCCTGCAGTTTGGCATTTTGGGCCTGGGCCTGCATCAGGAGCTGCTGATACTGTTTTAATTCGGCTTCGCGGCCTTGCAGTTGCTTTAATTTTTCTTCGGCGACAGCCAGATCGGTCGACAGCCGCGCGATAAGCGTTTTATTGCGGCCATTGGCCAGGCCCATCACGACTGCGCCTATTAAAGTACCGATTAAGGCAAATACCCAGGGGGGTATGCTATTGAGCAAATCCATATTACATCTCGGATTTCAGAGCGGGGCGATAGATAGCGCCGGGTTCGTACTCGGATCTGGGCACGAACCGCGAGCGGTTATCATTCTATTATAAACGTTTGAAGATGGCCTCGGCGGTATCGAGCGTCTGGTTCAGGTCCTCGTCCGTATGCGCGATGGATACAAACCCGGCTTCAAAAGCCGACGGCGCCAGGTAAATGCCTTGTTCCAGCATGGCATGGAAGAAGCGCTTGAACAGGTTCTGGTCGCATTGCATGGCCTGGGCAAAGCTCGTTACCCGCTCGGCTTCGGTGAAAAACAGCCCGAACATGCCGCCGACGGCGTTGGTGCTCAGTGCGATGCCGGCCTGTTGGGCGCGCTGCTTCATGCCGGCTGTCAGTTTTTCGGTTTTGGCCGTCAGTTCCTCAAAGAAGCCGGGGCGCGAGATCAGTTCCAACGTCTTCAAGCCGGCGGCCATCGCGACCGGGTTGCCCGACAGCGTGCCGGCCTGATAGACGGGGCCCAGCGGCGCCAGGCTTTCCATGATCTTGCGCTTGCCGCCGAAAGCGCCGACCGGCATGCCGCCGCCTATGACCTTGCCCAGCGTCGTCAGATCCGGCGTGATGTCGTACAGACCCTGGGCGCCATGCAGGCCGACCCGGAAGCCGGTCATGACCTCGTCGAAGATCAGCACGCTGCCGTACTGGTCACAGGTCTGGCGCAAGGTTTCCAGGAAGCCCGGCACCGGCGGGATGCAGTTCATGTTGCCGGCGACCGGCTCGACGATAATGCAGGCGATCTGCTCGCCGATGTCGGCAAACAGCGCTTTGACCGCCTCGTTGTCGTTATAGGCCAGGGTAATGGTGTTTTCGGCGAATGCAGCAGGTACGCCCGGCGAACTCGGCACGCCCAGCGTCAAGGCGCCGGAGCCGGCCTTGACCAGCAGGGAGTCGGAATGGCCGTGATAGCAGCCCTCGAATTTGACGATCTTGTCGCGGCCGGTATAGCCGCGCGCCAGCCGGATCGCACTCATGGTCGCTTCGGTGCCGGAGCTGACCATTCTGACCAGGTCGATGGACGGCACCAGTTCGGTCACTCGCTCGGCCATGCGCGTCTCGATTTCGGTCGGCGCGCCGAAGCTCAGGCCTCTCTCGGCAGCCGCCTTGACCGCTGCAATCACCTCAGGATGGGCATGGCCTAACACCATAGGGCCCCACGAGCCGACGTAATCGATATAGCGATTGTCCTGGCTGTCGTAAATATAAGCGCCGCTGGCCCGGTCGATAAAAACAGGCGTGCCGCCCACGCCGCTGAAAGAACGCACGGGCGAATTCACGCCGCCCGGAATGACGCGTTTGGCATCGGAAAATAAAACAGCTGCTTCAGTCATAATTTTTCAGTTAAAGTTAATTTTGAATGGCGTAAAGGATAGGGGAACTTGACCGGGATTGGAAGGGGTTATCACGATCAAGATGCGTATGCTGCCGCACAGACCCGTTTTTTTGCCTGAATTAGGCTGGTAGCGGCTGCCGATAGACAGGCTCGGTTTTAAAACCGATGAAGACTGGCTTCAACAATTGAAAAGGGAGAATCATGCGCAGGCTTTTGCTGTCACGTATTCTAAAAGCGATCTGCCGGCGGGGTTTGCTGCCGATAACCGTCATGTTTATGACGATGGGACCGGCTCAAGCGCATGGGCTGATTGAAGAGGCAGGCCGTGCACGATTACCGGTCATAGCCAGCGGGCTGTTGCTGGCTGCGCTCTGGTTGGCCTATTGCATCGGAGCCCGGCGCGTGCGGTCCGCAACAGGCCGATGGCTGGCATTTCAAGGCGCCAGCCTGATCGCGGCCTTGACCACGTTCGGGCCATCGCAGCCCTGGCTCGGAAGCGGCTCGGCCGCGCACATGATCCAGCATCTGTTGATCATGGCCGTGATCGCGCCGCTCTATGCGCTGGCGCGGCCGTTGCCGCAATGGCTGGCGGCAACGGGACGGACAGGCCGCTGGCTCTTCAGGCCGCTTTTGCATTTAAGCCGTTACCCGATCTGGGCAAGCGGCTTGCAGGGCGTCGCGATCTGGTTCTGGCATGCGCCAAAGTTTTATAACCTGGCCTTGGCTGATCCCGGATGGCATTTCGTCGAACATGCCGGCTTCGCGCTGGGCGCCGGCCTTTTCTGGTGGTCGGTATTGGGCCGGCACAACGCAACGGCCTTGCCGGCTCTGCTGTTTACGTTTATGCACATGGGCATGCTCGGCGCTCTGCTGACTTTCGCGCAGATGCCCTTATACGACGACAGGCTCGATCTTCAGGATCAGCAGCTCGCCGGCCTGATCATGTGGGTGCCGGGCGGACTGCCGTATCTGATCGCCGGCGCCTGGTGCGGTCTGCGCTGGTTCCGGCAGTTGACGCTGAAGTCTGAATGATCACTGCCGCAACGCCTCGCGCAGCAACGAAACCTCGCGTGTTGTAACCGGCGATGCGGCATTGCCCCAGCTGTTGCGGATAAAGCTCAGGACTTCGGCGATCTGGCGATCAGACAGTTTTTTGGCAAAGCCGGGCATCTTTTCGGATTTCGAGCCGCTTTGAGTCTGGGTAATCTCGCCGCCTTCCAGCGTCAGGTGGATCAGCGAGGTAGGGTTGCGGGCGAGCACGGCCGGATTGCCGGCCAGCTTCGGAAATTTGCCCGTTTCGCCCTCGCCGCCCGCCTTGTGGCACTTGGCGCAGAATGACTGATAAATGCCGACGCCCGGCCGCTCGATTTCGCCGGTCACGATCGCCGACAGCTCTACGGCGACGGCCGGCGCATCGGGCTCGTAGGAGGCTTTTTCGCCCCGGGCCGGCAAGGACTTCAGATAGTGGGCGATAGCCTTGAGGTCCTGCTTGCGCAAATACTTCGTGCTGTTCTCAATCACTTCCACCATGTTGCCGAAAACCACGCCCACATCGCTGTGGCCGATTCCCAGGAAGGATGCGATGGCTTCTTCCGGGAACCGGCCCAGGCCCGAGGCCGGCGCTCCGGTCAGATTGGCCGCAAACCAGTTGTCGACGACTGCGCCGGTCAAATAGGAAGGCGAGGCTTCCGTATAGCCTTTTTCCTGGAAGGCCAAGCCGCGCGGCGTGTGACAGGCGCCGCAGTGGCCCAGGGACTGCACCAGATAGGCGCCCCGGTTCCATTCCGCGTCGCGGTCCGGGCTCGGTTCAAAGCGCTCATGGCTGACGAAGAGCATATCCCAGAACAACAGCGTCCAGCGCTGGCTGAATGGGAAGGGCAGCCGGGTTTCGGGCGGCCGGTGCCTGACCGGTTTCACTTCCTTCATGAAATAGTCGTACAGGGCGCGGACATCGTCGTCCGTGATGGCCGCGAACGAGGCATAGGGCATGGCCGGATACAGGCGCTTGCCGCCCTTGGCGACGCCGTCCCTGAGCGCGCGGCTGAAATCCTCCAGCGTGTAACGGCCGATGCCGGCTTCAGGGTCCGGCGTGATGTTGGTCGAATAGATGATGCCGAAAGGCGAGTTGATCGGCAGACCGCCGGCAAAAAGCGCACCTTCCGTTCCGGCCGTATGGCAGGCCACGCAATCGCCTACCCGGGCCAGGTAGGCGCCCCGGCTGATGGCCATGCCGGCCTGCGCCATGGCAAGGCCCGGCAGCAGCATCGCATAAAAACAGACTAATAGCCTTGCCATGCGATTCAATGCCAGGGACTGCATGGTGACACCAATAAGACCGCGCAAGCCGTGAACAGCACCGCCATAGTGAAAATGAAGCTCGACATGGCGCTCAATTTGGCTAGAAACCGAGTTCGGTCGTCCCGCTCTTCCAGTAACGGCGCACGTGTCTGCCGGCACAAAGTCCAGGCCATGAAGCTCGACAGCAGGGCCATTGCCAGGCAGGCGCCGCTGATCAAAGCCAACGTGGCCGGCAGCCCCTGCCAGACCGGTTCGGGCAGCGGCATCTGATAGGGGTAACAGGCCTGGGCGGCCAGCGGTTCGCTTAACGACAGCTGCGCTATCCAGGCGGCCGGTGCACCGAACAGCGCTGCCAGCAGGCTTAGAGCGCTTACCCGGCCGGGTTGTTTAAATGAAGCAGGGGCATTGGCGTACACGGCATCTCCTAAAAGAGGTAGGGCGTCAGATACAGCGTGGTGAAGACGAACAGCCAGACCACGTCGACGAAATGCCAGTAGACGCCGCCGATCGTGACGGCGGCATAACGCCGGTCGTCAAAATAGCCGAGCGCGGTCCAGAGCAGCAACAGCAGCAGGATCACCAGCCCGACGGCGACATGCAACAGGTGAAAGCCCGTGATCGTGAAGTACAGCGAATCATACAGATTCGCCGTCATGTCATAGTGCTTGTGCCTCCACTCCCTGAATTGAATCATGACAAAGCCTGCGCCCAGCAAAATGGCCACGGCCATCGACGCCAGACTCGACTGTAATTGCCGGCGCCGGATGCAGCGCTCGCTGGCCCAGACAAAAACGCTGCTGGCCAGCAATATTGCCGTGTTCAGGCTGGCAATGCCCAGTTGCGGCAGGCCTTCCGGCGGCCAGTGCTGCTGCGTTTGCGAGGCCAGATAGAAGTAGGAAAACAGCAGATACCCGAACAGCGCGCCTTCGGTTACGATCAGGGCCAGCAATCCCCACCAGCCGCCGGCGCGCTTGCCTTCACTGCCGACCGGCAGCGGCCTGTCCAGTTGCATCACTTCAGACATGGGCGACTCCTTTTTCCGGTTTAACGGCCGGCACACGCTGAACCAGGGCCTTGCTCGGCCACAGCCAGGCAATCAGCGACAGACCGGACGCCATGATCATCAAGCCGGTAAAATCCCAGGCGTGCAACAGAAAGCCGGCGAAGATCAGGCTGCTGAACAGCCCGAGAAAGAACGGCGCATAAGAGTCTTCCGGCATTTTCAGAATGACGTCCGGCCTGGCATCGAGCGGCGTCGTGCCCAGCGTTTCGCGCCCTTCCATGAGCAGATAGCCGGCCTCGAGACTGGAGCGGCCGTAGCCTTCGTCCAGCCAGTCCTCCCATAAAGGATGGCGGCTGGCGACTATGGGGATGACGGCGAAATTGTAAGCCGGCGGCGGCGAAGGCACGGCCCATTCCAGCGTCGGCGCCTGCCAGGGATTTTCCGCCGCCGGCGCGCCGCGCCTCAGGCTGACCAAGACATTGATCAGAAACAGCAGCAGGCCGAGGGCGAACACGAACGAGCCTGCCGATGTAATCAGGTTGACCGTATTCCAGCCCATATTGGGCGCATAGGTATAGATTCGGCGAGGCATGCCCAGCAGGCCGGCGATGTGCATCGGGAAGAAGCCTGCATTGAAACCGATAAACATGACCCAGAAGCTCCATTTGCCTAACGTTTCATTCATCATGCGGCCGAAGAACTTGGGGAACCAGTAATAGATGCCGCCCACGACCGGAAACACATTGATGCCGAGCAGGACATAATGCAGATGCGCGACGACGAAATAGGTCTCGTTGAGCTGGAAATCCAGCGGCACGGCCGCGGTCATGACGCCTGACAGCCCGCCGATCACAAACAGCAGCACGAAACCGGCGAAAAACAGGAACGGCGTATTGAAGACCGGGCGGCCCAGCCAGATCGTCGCGATCCACGCGAACACGGCAACGGCGCTGGGGATCGAGATGACCATGCTGGTGGCGCCGAAAAACGACAGCGCCAGCGTCGGCAGTCCCGTGGCGAACATGTGATGAACCCAGACCCCGAAGCCGAGCAGCATGGTCGCCATCGTGGATAAGGCGACAGGCGCGTAGCCGACCAGCGGCCGGCGGCAGAACGTCGGTAGCGCGTCCGAGACGATGCCCATGGCCGGCAGCACGACCACATAAACCCAGGGGTGCCCGAACATCCAGAACAGGTGCTGCCACAGCAGCGGCTTGCCGCCGTTCACGACATCGAAGAAGTGCGTGCCGAACTGCCGGTCCAGCCAGAGCATGAAAAAGGCCAGGCTGACGACCGGGACGGCGAAGACATTGGCGACCGACGCCGTCAGCGTACCCCAGACCATGATCGGCAAGCGATCGATCGACATGCCGGGCGCGCGCAGCCGGAACAGCGTGACGATGAAATTGATCGAGCCGACCGTCGTCGAAATGCCCAGCAGCACCATGCCCAGTGCGTAGACATCGATGTTGGGCCCGGTGTCGTACAGGCGGTCGGTCAGTGGCACGTAATTGAACCAGCCGCCATCCGGCGCCTGGCCCAGCGGAAAGCTGGCGTACAGGAAGATGCCGGCGAACAGGAACAGCCAGTACGACAAGGCGTTGAGGCGCGGGAACGCCATGTCCCGCGAACCGAGCATGAGCGGCCACAGATAGTTGGAAAAGCCCGACAGTACCGGCAGCGCGTACAGGAAAATCATCGTCACGCCGTGCATCGTGAACAGCTGGTTGTACTGCTCCGGCGTCAGCAAAGTCTGGTCCGGCTGCGCCAGCTGCAGGCGCATGATCAGCGCCTCGATGCCGCCCAGCAGCAAAAACAGGAAAGCCGTGGCCAGATAGCGCAGGCCGATGGTTTTATGGTCCACCGTCGACAGCCAGCCGCGCCAGCCGGGCTCGGTTTCCCACAGGCCGGCCAGGCGTATTTCGGCGTCCGAACCGGGCGGGGCGCAGCCCATTTCGGGTACGCGGATTAAAGGGCTGGCGGCGCTGTCTGTCATGGCGTGCATCCTTAATCAAGAGTCGATAAAAAGGCCGACAGCGCAGTCAGTTCGACGGGCGACAAGACCATGCTGGGCATGCGTGCTCCCGGCTTGATTTCCTGGGCGTGGGTGATCCATTGCTGCCGGTGCTCGGGCGTATTGGTCAGGGTGCCGGCGGCGATCAGACGGCGCGATTTCAGATGCGTCAGATCGGGCGCATGGGCGCCTATGGCTTCGGTGCCGCGAATCGAATGGCAACCCGAACAATGCTCCATAAAAACTTTCCGGCCGGCATCGGCATCGCTCTCAGGCGGCAGGACTAGCCGTTTACGTTGAGCGGTTTGCCATTGCCGGAATTCGGCGGCGTTCTGCGCAATCACTTCCAAGGCCATATGCGCATGCTGAAGCCCGCAGTACTGCGTGCATTCTCCGCGATAGATGCCGGGGACATCGGCCTGCAGCCACTGCCGGTTGATCAGGCCCGGAATCATCTGCGTCTTGCCGGCCAGTACGGGCACCCAGAAGGCGTGTATCACATCGGCGCTTTTCAGCTTAACCAGAACGGGTACGCCGACCGGGATATGTATCTCGTTGGCCGTTACAAAATTAAGCGTGGGATCAGCATGCTCGTACTCGACTTTCCACCACCAGTCGTAGCCGGTAACGGTCAGCGTCAAGGCCGGCACCTGCGGCGGTCTGGCGGCTGTATTCAGCGTGATCAGCGCGTAAACAGCCATGGCGAGCAATAAACAGGTCGAAATGCCGGTGCCGATATAAACCCACCGCAGCCCTTTGTCGGCATCGTCAATTTTGCCGTTGTTCTGCGGACGTTTATGAACCAGAGCGCCTGCCAGGAGTCCGGCAACGATAAGAAAAACCATGACCACGATGGATGTGAATACCCAGCCCAGATGCAGCGTCGGCATTGAAGCAGGGCCGTAGCTGTGCAGGAAATAGTTGAGCGGCGCGATTTCCTTCTCTGACAGGGCGAGGCTCATGGCTGGCGCGGCTTATATTGAATGCTTCAGTCGTCTTTGGGCAAAACGGCGCTGGGGACCTGCAAGATTGTTCATGTCTATCACTCCGTTGTTAAAGCCATCAATCTGTGTTCTATGACCACAACGCGGTTCTCGCGTTCCAAGATGGACACAGTCTTCTATGAGAGCAGTTTTACTTGGCCGAGGTTGCTTATGTTCGACATCGAACTGACAACAGCTGATTTCGGATCTAGAGTTGTTTTAGATCATGTATTAAGCCCAGCCTGTAGCCGAGCCGGTTTGCTTTTCTGCCGGAATAATTGATTCTTTTGGATATGGCTTGTTTTTAAGTCTGAATAGCATTAGCCAATACATCACTAACTGATAGATCAGATTGATGCATGGCCTTTGCCAGGCGATACATTGCCGTTTCATTCCAAAAGCCTGTGCCACCTAAGATTCGGGTATAAACCATGGTCAACTCTCATCATTAATCGTTTCATCTGGAGGATTAGTTATGAAATCAATCAAATCTTGTTCAGCATTTGCTCTAGCTGTGATATTGACATCAATAGCCGGTTATGGGACGGCAATGGCGGCTGAAAGAATGGATATGGCAGCCGGAGGAGGGGAAACTGCCGGCGAATATGTGGATGACGCCATGATTACTTCTAAGGTGAAAGCGGCTATAGTCGGCGACTCCAGACTGAGTGCTTTTGACGTCAATGTCGAAACACATCAGGGCGTCGTGCAATTAAACGGCTTTGTAGACTCTCAGGAGGCTATCAATGCGGCAGCAGAGGTTGCGCAACGCGTTGAGGGCGTCAAATCGGTAGACAATAATCTACAACTTAAAAACCCACTGTCTAAATAGGCTTCGCTAGGAAGATGGGCGCATGAATTCTAGGGATGAAGCCAGGATACCCGAAAGCCAAGCGACAGATAACAAAGCAGCCGCCGCGGCGCGCAGCACAAGCGGATTTCTGACCAGACGGACTTTAATCATTGCCGCTGTCGGCGCGGCGGTTGTTGCGTTGCTGCTGATGCTCTGGCAAGTGGCCCAGATTCTGCTGCTGGTTTTCGCGAGCCTGTTGCTGGCGCTGTTTCTGCGCACTCTGGCCGACTTCATCAGCCGCCGCACGCCTTTGTCCGAGGGCTGGTCGCTAACGTTGGTGGTGGCGGTGCTGCTGGGGCTTTTTGCGCTGATTCTGGCGCTATACGGCCCCAAGCTCGCCGATGGCTTCTACCGGTTGTTCAAGGAGTTGCCGTCGGCGCCGGAGCGGCTGCGCAGCGCGCTCGAACAGTACGAATGGGGGCCGGCGTTCATGGATACCCTGTCCCGGGCCGGCAGTTCCATGGTCGATTCCAAGCAGCTGGCAAAAATCGCCGGGATTTTCTCGACCGCATTCGGGGCGCTCGGCAGCGCCGTGGTGGTGGCCGTGCTGGGCCTTTATTTTGCGGCTGATCCGAAAACCTACATCGACGGCACGGCGCGCCTGTTTCCGCAGGCGCGCAGGGCATGCGTCCACGAGACTTTCGACCGGCTCGGGCATACGCTGCGCTGGTGGCTGCTCGGCCGGATCGCGGCCATGCTCATCGTCGGCGTAATGATCGGCATCGGGCTGGCGGTGCTGGGCGTGCCTTTTGCTTTTATCCTGGGCCTGGTCGCCGCGATCTTGGATTTCATCCCTAACATCGGGCCGCTGATCGCCGCCATCCCGGCGCTGATGGTCGGGCTGACTCAGGACGGAACGACCGTGCTCTATATCGCCATCCTCTATTTCGTGGTGCAGTCTCTGGAAGGCTATCTGATCACGCCTTTTATCGAGCAGCGGGTCGTCGATCTGCCGCCGGCCCTGCTGCTGATCGCCCAGCTCGTGCTGGGGGCCGGTTTCGGCATTCTGGGGCTGTTGCTCGCCTCGCCCCTGGCAGTCGTAATCATGGTGCTGGTGCAGATGCTGTATATGCGGGACGTGCTGGGCGAGCCGGTGAAATTGCCCTGAGGAAAAAAACGCATGGCAGAAAAGCAAGCCGGGCCCTTTAACCGATCATACAATCGACTCACACGCCGGCAATAATAAGGCCGCGCTGCCGGCCCACAACACGCCGAAAACCGACAACAGCGCCATGAGCCGCATGACGCCGGTCAGAAACGACTGGCTGATTTTCTGCGCCGTCTCGTATCTGACCAGACGCTGTATGATTTCGGGCTTGAAGACGGCCAGCAGTAACGCCAGCAAGGCTGCAAGGGTGGCCGCGATGATAGCCGACTGCGCCCAAAAGGCCGCGCTGTTGCCTGTCAGCAGGCAAATGAAGTGATGGAGGGCGTAGACCATG
Organism: Methylobacter sp. Wu1; assembly: GCF_036553575.1. Lineage (NCBI taxonomy): Bacteria > Pseudomonadati > Pseudomonadota > Gammaproteobacteria > Methylococcales > Methylococcaceae > Methylobacter > Methylobacter sp. Wu1. Next base: position 94,609 of record NZ_JAZHOC010000078.1, read on the forward strand.
CCGAAATGCACCCCCCAGATGAGGGGGCCGGCCAGCGTGATCAGCAATATGCCGACCGACTCTCCGGAAAAAGGATGCTTCGATGCCGTCATAAAATCATCCTCGGGAAACCATGAATCAGCAGATGGCCTACAAGCGCCTGCCCTACCGTGTAATAGAGCATCAAACTGGTGTTTTCCAGCGTGGCTGCGCGCACACGGTCGAGCTTGCCGGTAAAATGCCTGGCGATCACAAACAGCGACATAACCAGCACGGCAAACACCAACTGTCCGTCTAAAATGCCTCCCATGTAGACCATGGCGCCATAGCTCGATGCCGCGGGCCTTAAGCCCGCCTGCCACTGGCACCAGAATTCCAGATATACGGCCAGCACGCTCAACAGCGCGCCTGACAGTATCAGCAGCGGCGTCCATACATGTTTGCCGCCCGGTGCCGCCAAGGTCCTGTTCGCGATGGCAAACACGGCCGCGCTGGCTATGAACAGCGCGGCGCTCAAGGCCGGCCACTGTAAATCGGGCATAGCCTGCACGCTGGCGGGCCAGACCTTGGGCGATGCGCTCCAGGTATACAGATAGGAAAACACATAAGCGAAGTAAAGCGAGGCCGCGACCAGCATCAGGATCACCATGGCCCACCAGCCGTGGCCGATGGGGCCGGTGACGTAGATGGGCAGCTCAATCCCGCCGCCGATAGGCACCGGCCCCTTGCCTGGTCCTTTGTCCAGCTCCCACACCCAGGCCAGGCAGCACAGGATGGCCAGTGCACCGCAGATGAGAGCCGGCACCACCACCTTGATGGTCAACAACAGAAAGCAGGCCGCAGTAAAGATGGCGGTAAAGAAATGCATCCAGCCGTTGCCGGGCATTTGAATGATGTATTGCGGTTTGCCATCGATGGTCGAAGTGATAATGGTTTCGCGGAAGCCGGTTGGCGCATCGGGCAGATAATGCTCGCCCGCCTCGACCTGCTCGGGCAGGTTGGGCTGCGACCACAAGGGCTCGCGGCTGGTCACATGCGGAATGGTGCGCGTGGAATACAGGTCGGTCGGCAGCCACTCCAGCGTGCCGGCCTGCCAGGGATTGGTTTCCTCGCTCTGTCCGACCCGGAAGTTGCGGATCAGATCGATGATGAAAACCAGTACGCCCGCTGCGATCATATAAGCGCCTATCGTGGAGACCATATTGTAAGTTCCCCAGCCTGACGTTGCCGAATAGGTCCAGACGCGGCGAGGCATGCCCAGCAGGCCGGAAATGTGCATGGGCAGGAACGCGACGTTGAAGCCGATAAAGAACAGCCAGAAGGACCATTTCCCCAGCCGCTCGGAAAGCCTGCGCTTGCTGACCATGGGAGCCCAGTAGTAAAAGGTGGCAAACAGCGGAAAGACCATGCCGCCGACCAGCACATAATGCAGATGCGCGACGATGAAATAAGTGTCGTGCGCCTGCCAGTCGAACGGCACCATGGCCACCATGACGCCGGTCAGTCCGCCGACCGTGAAAATAAACAGCATGCCCAGCACGTAAAGCCCCGGCGTCTCCAGCCGGAACCGGCCTTTGGACGAGGCGATCGTGGCGATCCAGGAAAACACCTGGATGCCGGACGGCACGGCCACGGCCATACTGGCCGCCGAAAAAAAGGCCAGGCTCAACGAAGGGATGCCGGTGGCGAACATATGATGCACCCACAGGCCGAAACTGAAAAAGGCCGTCGCGATCAGGGCCACGACGATCAGCCGGTAGCCGACCAGCGGCGTGCGCGCCATGGTCGGCACGATCATCGACACCAATCCAGCCGCCGGCAGGAAAATGATGTACACCTCCGGATGGCCGAAAAACCAGAACAGATGCTGCCACAGCAGCGGATCGCCGCCCTGCGCGGCGGTAAAAAAAGGCCAGCCGAACGAGCGCTCGATTTCCAGGAACATGGTCGCCAGAATCACGGCCGGGAACGCCAGCACGATCATGCCGGCAAACACCAGCATGGACCAGCCGAAAATGGGCAGTTTGTCGAGCGACATGCCGGGCGGCCGCGTCCGCAGCGTGCCGACGATGATCTCGATGGCGCCCGCGATGGCCGAGATTTCGATGAACCCGATGCCTAACAGCCAGAAATCGGCATTGTCGCCCGGCGAAAAGGCCGTCAGCGTCAAAGGCGGATACATGAACCAGCCGCCTTTGGGCGCCAGATCGTAAAAAACGGTCGAAAAAAACACCGAGCCGCCGATGATATAGGCCCAGATCGCGAACGCGCTCAGGCGCGGAAACGGCAGGTCGCGCGCGGCCAGCATCTGCGGCAGCAGCAGCACGCCCAGCGCCTCCATGGCCGGCACCGCGAACAGAAACATCATCGTCGTGCCGTGCACGGTGAACATCTGATTGTAGAGGTCCTGGCTGACCAGTTCATTCTCGGGCAGGGCCAGCTGCGTGCGCATGACCAGGGCCAGGAGCCCCGCCAGCACGAAAAAAGCGAAGGCGGCGCCCAGATAAAGCAGCCCCACGACCGTATTGTTGACCGCCGAAATCCAGCGCCAGCCGGGCGGGGTTTCCCAGATGCGCAGCAGTTCTTCCTTTTCGCCCGGCGGCCGCGGCGAGCGGTTGGGCAGCGCAGGTTGTTCTTCAGTGATATTTGCCACTAACTCCCCCTCATGGAATAGAGCAAAAACATGCCGCAGGAATAAGCGACAAGAATGGCCAACGAGTCTATGCCCATACGCAAAAAGGTGCGATTGGCCCGTTCGACGAGCCCTGCCAGCAGGATGCCGGTGGCCGCCAAGCCCAGCAGCGCCCCGACCGCGGTAAAATTACCGACGCGCGACAGCACCGGCTCGCCGTCCGCCAGCGCGTCAACGCCTAGCAGCAGCGCTACATTGAAAGCGGTGGTGCCCAGGATTTCGGAAATGGCCATCGTGTAGAGGCGGCGGCGCACACTGGCGAATACCGTGCTCGCTTCCGGCAGCGACGTAGCGATAGAGACCAGCGTAAAGCCGACGAACGAGTCTCCCAGACCGGTCTGTTTGGCGATTGCATCCCCGACGTTTGCCACGACATAGCCTGCCAGCAGGATAGTCAGTGCGCTGAACAGGGTTTTGGCCATGAGCCAGGCCGTGCTGTCGTCTTCGAGCGAGCGCTCGTGCGCTCCGGCATTCGGGCTGTATTCCCGGTCGAGATGATTAGTGTCGGGATTATTGACCACCCAGGGATAGTTCCTGTCGGCTTCACGGACTTTGATAAAACTGTAGACGGCCACCGCAAAAACCAACCATGACCCGACGCCGGCGCCGAGAAACGGCGCGTCGCCGACAAGCACGGTGATCGTGACCAAAGCCAGCAGGCAGACGTTAAACGCGGCCTGCAGCATCACCATGGGATTGGGGATGATCGATGTCAGCGCTTGTTCGTCGATGATCATGTCGGCCACGGCCAGCAGCGCTATCTGCAAGGCGATGGCGCCGAGCAGGTTGTTGACGGACAGTTCGGGGTAGCCGCTGCGGGCGGCGGTGAAGCCGGCGGCGATTTCCGGCAGCGAGGTCATGCTGGCGAGCAGCAGCAGCCCGAGCACTGCCCGGCTAAGGCTGAAGCGCTCGGCCAGTTCATCGGCATAAACGATGAGCTTGGTGCCGGCGATCCAGACCGCGCCGGCGGCCGCTGCGAAGATCCACAGGTTGGTCGTCAGGTCGTAGCTACTGAAATTAAACATGGCGCTTACTCCAGACCGTTCAGATAAGCCGACAAGGACCGAAGCTCATCTTCGGAAAAAAAGCCGAACGGCGGCATCAGGTTTTCCGGTTTAAGCCGCTGGTGCCGGCCGATCCAGCGGGCAAAATTTTCCGGCGTTTTCGGCAGAATGCCGGCGCCGAGCGACAGCCGGCCGCCGACATGCGTCAGGTCCGGCCCTACCGTGCCATTGGCTTGAGTACCGCGAACGGTATGGCAGCCGCCGCAGCCGCTGGCCAGGAACAGCCTTTCGCCTGCCTTGTCGGGCCCCGGCTTCGCATCGGCCTTTTCCTTGGCGAGCCAGGCATCATAATCGGCCGGCGCCATCGCCATGGCGTAAAAAGCCATCAGCGCATGGGCGCCGCCGCAGTATTCCGCGCACTGGCCGCGCACGACGCCGGGCTTGTCGGCGATGAAATGCAGGTGGTTGGTATGGCCGGGGATCATATCGACCTTGCCTGCATAGGCCGGCAGCCAGAAACTGTGGATTACGTCCGCCGTCGTCAATTCGATTTCAACAGGACGGCCTGTAGGGATGCGGATTTCATTGGCGCTTTCCGTCGTGCGGCCATCGTCGTGCCGGTAAATCACACGCCACCACCATTGCTCTCCGACCATGGCGATGCGCACCGGATTTTCGGCCTGGACCAGCTCCTCCCCGACGCGCAATACCGAAAAGCCGTAAATCAGCAGCGCGCTCAAGGTCACGACCGGGAAGGCAATGCCGCCCAGCACCACGGTTTTTTCCCGGGTCAGCGTTTGGCGCCAACTGCCGGAGCCGGTGATGGCAACGAAGACCAGCACGCACATGAGCACCGTGATCAGTGCGGCGGCAATGAACATGATCCACATCAGCAGTGAAATGCGCGATGCGACCGGCCCGAGGCCGACGAAGGCCGACTGCTCGCCGGCGCAGCTTGCCAGTGTCGGCAACACTATAAGCAAAAACGGTTTTAAGATGTTCATGGCCGCGCCGCCTCTTCCTCTTTGCCTGACGAGGCGCGCCCGGCCTGCGGCGGTTGGTTCGCGAAGAACGCCGCCGCGGCTTCAACCTGCTGATCCGTCAGCCGTCTGGCCACGACGGACATCATGGCGCCGTGCGGCGTCTGGTTGCGGCCGCCCCGGCGCCAGACCTGCAATTGCTGCCTGATATACGGCTCGGACTGGCCGACCAGGCGCGGATAATCTTCCCGCCCCTTGCCGCCGTGGCACGAGAGACAGGCCGGAATCCTGCGCTCCCGGTCGCCTTGCTCGGCCAGACGTCGCCCTAGCTCACGCGTTTCCGGTGAGGAGGGTGCCGCCTGCTTGTGAGGGAATGGCTTTAAGGTGGCGTAGTAGGCGGCCAGCCGGTCAATCTGCTCATCATCGAGATCGTCCGCTACCGGCTCCATGAAGCCGCTCTGCCGGGAATCGTCCCGATATTCCTGCAGCGCCCTTTTCAGATAAGCTTCATCCTGGCCGCCGAGGCGCGGTATATGCAGGCTGGTAGGGGATGCGTCAGCGGTATCGTGGCAGCGGTTGCATGCAGTGAGATCGAGCCTGGGCCGGCCCTCGTGCACAAACTCCTGAGCGGAAGCGCCTGGTATCTCGCTATGGCCGCTGGCGTAGCGGTGGTAATCCGCTTTGGTCATTGACGGCATGGCTTCCAGGAAGGCGACGACCGCCCAGACTTCATCATCGCGGTCGCCGCCGCTCCAGGCCGGCATGCCGGTGAACTGAAGGCCATGGCGCGCGATCCAGAACAGTTGTTCGCGGTTCCAGTAGCGCACATGCTTTTGCAGATCGGGAGGCGACGGCAGCATATGATCGAAAACCGGGTTGACCGGTTGCCCCGGCGCGCCATGGCAGATGGCGCAGGTGCCTTGAAAGTGTGCCGCGCCCAGCGGCACCAGTTCGGCAAAGTCCAGCTCTGGCGGTACAATAGGTCTGCTGTTGACTTTGACCGAACGCTCCTTGCCAAACTGCAGAAACCATTCCATCCAGGCGGGATGGCCCGCGCTCGCCGCGATGTTGAAAATCCCGGAATAAGCGATAATGAAGGCAAGCGCAACGCCCGCGGCAAAAAGCCCGAGCCCCCAGAGCAGAAGAGAATGCCAATGCCGGGTTATCCAAGCCAGCATGAGATTCTTCCCGAAGCCGATGTAAAGGGCGCCAAACATACCGGCAGCGGCAAGTATGCGAGTGCCGCAACTGTAAACAACTTTACAGACTTGGTGTGCATGCGTTGCTCTCCTTGTATCCACGATGTCCTGCCGCCAGGAGGATACTGTTGTCTTTTCAGGTTAGCTAACCGGTTCAGGCGCTTGGCCGCAGAGCGTTAAGGCAATTGCATTGTTTTTTCTATGACAATGGAAATGAGCCGAAGTGCGTCGGGTTTGATCATCAGCCCGATGCCATCGTCGGGTTCATCGGACGCCGATACTGGCGCCTGCGTCAGCATCAGTGCAGCTGTGTCAGCATTTTTTCATGCCTGCCGCGTAGGCGCTTGAAAGTCCATAGGCCGGTTACGAGCAGGCCCAGGGCGATCGGTTCACGGTACAGGCTGGCCCAAAGCTGCAGCGTGCCGGGTCTGGCGCGCCGGTCGAAGCGGCCATGGGCGGCGAAATCGCCTGCCACTGGCTGCCACAAATTATCCGGAGCGGCGGTATCGGCCGGCTGCTCGCTCTGCTGACCCTCGTAACCCGTGCGCGCCAGATAGCGATCGATCAGGCCGGGTATGAACTTGTTCGCCCAGATGGCTTTGACAGTCGGCCAGCCCACATAAACTTCGCGCCGTTTGTGGCGGCTGGCCCAGAAGATGGCTTTGGCCGCCATCTCCGGCTCGAAAATGGGCGGCACCGGCTGCGGCCGCATCGGCATGCGGTTCTTGCCCCATTCGAACTGCGGCGTGTTGAGCGCCGGCATCTGCACCATTGTCAGTCTGATCCTGCTGCGGTCATGCAGCAGCTCGCTACGCACGGCATCCGTGAAGCCGCGAATTGCGAACTTGGCGCCGCAGTAGGGCGATTGCAGCGGAATCGCCCGGTAGGCCAGAGCCGACCCGACCTGAATGATGATGCCATAGTTCCTGGGTTTCATGCGCCGGAGCGCCGCCATCGTGCCGTAGACGGCGCCCAGATAAGTGACTTCGGTCGCGCGCTTGTAATCGTCTGCGGCGATTTCCTGGAAGGGCGAATAGATCGTCGCCATGGCGTTGTTGATCCAGATATCGATCGGGCCGAAGGCCGCTTCCACATGCGCAGCTGCCGCTTCGACCTGGGTTGCTTCGGCGACGTCCGTTTTACAAATCACAGCTTCTCCGCCCAGGCTGCGCACTTCGCCGGCCGCCTGCTCGAGACGGGGTTGATCGCGGTCGAGCAAGCCGATGCGGGCGCCGGTTCTGGCAAATTCCCGCACGGTCGCGCGGCCTACGCCGGCACCTGCACCCGTGATTACGACAACCTGGCCTTTTTGATCCGTGCCGGTTCGTTTCAGATGCTTATTGGTCATGATGAAATCTCCTTGCCTCTCATTGGGAAATCGTAATTTCAGCGGGTTTCGGTTCGTCAAATCTCGGCGTTCTTTTGATTCTGCATTGCCATGAGAATGACTTCGGCTATATGCAGGCCGCGCCGCTCGGTCATCTGGGCAATCTGCTCGCGGCAGCTGTAGCCGTCAGCCACAATCAGGGTATCAGGCGGAGCGGCTCTTACCTCGGGCAGCAAGACCAGCTCGCCTATCTGGCTCGATACCTCAAACTTCTCTTTTTCGAAGCCGAACGAGCCGGCCATGCCGCAGCAGCCCGAGTCGAGATAGCGCCAGTCCAAGCCAAGCTTGTTGAGCAGGGTTCGTTCGTGATCCATTTTAACGATGGCTTTTTGATGGCAGTGTCCGTGCAGCAGGGCTTTGCGCGTTAGCTTCGGGAATGGAAATTCCGGCGCTTTCGTCAGCAGGAATTCACTGAAAAAATACGTTTGCTGGTTCAACTTTTGCGCGAGTTCATCCTTGGGGAAGAGATTCACCAGCTCGTCGCGGAACACGGCAACGCATGCAGGTTCCAGTCCTATGACGGGAACGCCGCTGTTAATGGCTTCGCTCAGATCGGTAAGGATTTGCTGCAGTTGCTTCTTGGCCTGGTCCAGCATGCCGAAGTCATACAACGGCCGGCCGCAGCAAATTTGGCGCTCGGGAATGCGCACCTGAAAGCCTGCAGCTTCGAGCACCATGACTGCGGCTTTGGCGGTTTCCGGATGAAAATGATTGTTGAACGTATCCGGCCAGAGAATAACGAGCGGCTTGTCCAGATTGCGCGGTTCCCGCTGCTGGAACCAGTGCCGGAACGTTTCCGGAGCAAACTGCGGCAGCCGGCGTTGTGGATGCACGCCGGCCACTTTCTTTATCAGACCGCTGAAGCCCGGCGCCTGCGCCAGCCAATTGACCAGTCCTGGCGCATAGGAGGTCAGCTCGGCCCAGCGGTTGATCCAGCCGAACACGTAAGCCTGGCGCGGGCGCCGCTTGTGCCGGTAGTAATGCGCCAGAAACTCGGCCTTATAAGTCGCCATATCGACGTGGACCGGACAGTCGCCCTTGCAGCCTTTGCAGGCCAGGCACAGATCGAGCGCATCTTTCATCGCTTCGCTTTGCCAGCGTTCGGTAATGACTTCGCCGCGCATGGTTTCAAACAGCAGCCGGGCCCGGCCGCGGGTGCAATGCTTTTCTTCGCGCGTCACCCGGTAGCTGGGGCACATGGTCTGGGAATGATGCTGGCGGCAATTGCCGATGCCGACGCAGCGCAGGGTGACCCGGCTGAACAGCCCTCTGTCTTTCGGATACTGGAAATGGGTAACGGGCAGTTCCGGTTTGTAATCGGTGCCAAGGCGCAGATTCTCCGTCGGCAGGTAGGCATCGACGATCTTGCCCGGATTCATTTTTCCGTCCGGGTCCCAGATCGATTTGAATTCCCGGAACGCCTGCACCAATTCATCGCCAAACATTTTCGGCAGGAATTCGGCTTTGGACTGGCCGTCGCCATGTTCCCCGGATAGCGAGCCGCCGTAGCTCAAGACCAGATCGGCCGCTTCATTCAGAAAGGCGTGAAAGGTCAGTATCCCGGCCTCGGTTTCAAGATTGAAATCGATGCGGGTATGAATGCAGCCTTCGCCGAAGTGACCGTACAGGTCACAGGCATAGCCGAATTTTTCCAGCAGCTTGCGGAAATCGCGCAGATAGTCGCCCACTTTGTCGGGCGGTACGGCCGCGTCTTCCCAGCCTTCCCAGGTGATCTCTTTATTCGGCACATGCGCGGTCGCCCCCAATCCGGACTCGCGCACCGTCCAGATCATTTTCTCTTCCACGGGATTGTCGAACAATTTCATGGTCGGCGGGTTGCCTGACTGCTTGAGCGCTTCCATGCAGGCGTTGGCTTTGGCGTCGGATTCGTTTTTATTGTCGCCGCCGAACTCGGCCAGCAGCCAGCCGTTGCCGTCCGGCAGCAGCTGCACGTCCTGGGGGTGCAGGTTGATGGCTTTCATATCCTCGATCAGACGGTCATCAAGCCCTTCAAGGCCGATGGGGTTATGCTGGAGTATGTCGGGCACGTGATCGCCGGCGCTGAACACGTCCGGATAGCCCAGCACCAGCAGCGACCTTGACGGGGGGCTGTCGACCAGCCGCAACGTGGCTTCCAGGATGACCATGCAGGCCCCTTCCGTACCGACCAGGGCGCGCGCCACATTAAAATCGTTTTCCGGCAGCAGTTCGTCAAGGTTATAGCCGGAGACGCGGCGCGGGATTTTCGGGTAGCGCGCCCTGATGCGGTCGGCCTGCTGGTCAACCAGCGTCTTCAGTCGCGCATAGATATCGCCGCACCGCCCGCCTTCGGCCACAATACGCTCAAATTCCTGCGCATCGGTTTTGCCGACTTTCATACGCGTGCCGTCATAGAGCAATATATCGAGCTCGATGACGTTGTCGACGGTTTTGCCGCCCATTTGCGAGTGCACGCCGCAGGAGTTGTTGCCGATCATGCCGCCTAAAGTGTTATGCGTATGCGTCGAGGGATCGGGCGCGAACGTCAAATGATGTTTTTCCGCGGCATCGCGCAAGTCGTCCAGGACGCAGCCGGGCTCGACCCGGGCGATTTTCCTGTCGGGGTCGAGTTCGAGTATGCGATTGAGGTATTTGGACATATCCATGACCACGGCCACGTTGCAGCATTGCCCTGCCAGACTGGTGCCGCCGCCGCGCGAGACGATGGGGGCGTTGTGCCTGCGACAGGCGGCAACCGTCGCAATGATATCCTCGACCGATTTGGGAATGACGACGCCTATGGGCACTTGGCGGTAGTTCGAGGCATCGGTGGCATAAAGCGCGCGGCTGCCGTTGTCAAACCGGACTTCGCCCTGAATGCTTCGGCTGAGCTCGGCGGCGAGGGCGGTCGCATCAAGTGTGGAGGTCGTCATGGCTAACTCCCGACGAAATCGTGATTTTTGAAACGGATACGGTGTTTATTCAAACCTCGTAACGCAACGCATCCGCACGCTTGAAGGTTAATCCCAAGCCCGGCCGGGAAAGATCGGGCACAAGCTCTCCTTTTACTGGTTCCAGCGCGCCGTCGAACAGCATTTTTTCGATGCGCACATGGTCGTAAAAAAACTCCAGATGCCGGACCGGTATGGCCGCGCAGCAGGGATGTACATGGATCGAGGGCGCGCAGTGACTGGAAAGCGGCACATTGAAGGCCTGGCAGAGCGCGGCGGCCTGCATGAAGCCGGTAATGCCTGCGCAGCGGGTGGCGTCGGCCTGCAGCACATCGACGGCGCCGGCTTCCAGCATGCGGCGGAAATACACGCTGTCATAGCCATATTCGCCGGCGCTGATATTCATGCCCGGCGACCCGCTGTCGCGTATCAGCCGCAGCCCTTCCAGGTCATCGCTGGAGACAGGCTCCTCAAACCATGACACATCTAACTTGGCAAAAGCCTGCGCCATGGCCAGCGCCTGTTTGCGCGAATAGGCGCCATTGGCGTCGACAAACAGCGCATTGTTCTGGCCGATCGCCTGCCGCGCGGCATCGACACGAGCAATGTCCCGGTCCGGCTCTCGACCGATCTTCATTTTGACCATGGTCATGCCCTGGTCCGTCCAACCGCCTAACTGCGCCTGCAATTGCTCCGTCGAATACGAGGTGAAGCCGCCGCTGCCATAGGCTCTAACCCCGGGGCGCACCTGCCCTAATAAAGCAACCAAAGGCATCTCAAGAAGTTTGGCTTTTAAATCCCACAGTGCGTTGTCGACGGCCGCGATCGCCATTGAACAGATGCCCGGCCGGCCCAGATTGCGGATCGCCGCAATCATCACCTTCCAGCAATAAGCCACGGACAGCGCATCGCAGCCAACCACAACGTTGGCAAGCAGGTCATTAATCAGCTTTGCCGTGGCTGTGTCCGCGTAACTGAAGCCGATGCCGGTCTTGCCGCCTGCCTGGGCTTCAACCAGCACCAGCGTGGTCGAAGTCCATTCTAGCGTGCCGTCGGACTCCGGCGTGGCGGTCGGAATCCGAAAGGCCGAGCCTTGCAGGCTGGTGATGGATGGGCCACTGAAGCGGGGGCGGCTCATGGTCGTCCCGGTTAAAAGATTTGTTTCATGGACGCCTTGATGATATCGATCGAATCCGGATCGCCTTTGAGGATGGCCGAGGCATAAGCCTTCGCCTGCTTGAAGGTGATGTGCGGCGGCAAAGGCGGCACGTCAGGGTCGACATAAACCTCAAGAACGGCCGGACGATCGGCGTTCAGCGCCCGGTCCCAGGCATCGCCCAGTTGTTCAGGCTGATCGACGCGTATGCCCAGCAGTCCGCTCAGTTCGGCGAAGCGCGCATAGGGGAAATCCGGCAGGTCTTGCGAGGCCTCGAACTTCGGGTCGCCTTCCATCGCGCGCTGCTCCCAGGTCACCTGGTTCAGGTCGCGGTTGTTGAGGACCATCACGACCAGCCGCGGGTCGCTCCAGCGCTGCCAGTACTTGCTGATCGTGATGATTTCGTTCATGCCGTTCATCTGCATGGCGCCGTCGCCGATCAGGGCAATCGCCACGCGCTCGGGATGGGCGAACTTGGCCGCAATCGCGTAAGGCACGCCCGGCCCCATGGTCGCGAGTCCCCCGGACAGCGAGGCCATCATGCCCTGGCGGATTTTCACATCGCGCGCATACCAGTTGGCCGCCGAGCCGGAATCGCAGGTTACGATGCAGTTATCGGGCAGCCGCGGCGAAAGTTCCCAAAAGACGCGCTGCGGATTGATCGGGTCGGCCGATTCCATGGCGCGTTCCTCCATCTTTTCCCACCAATATTTTACATGCCTTTCGATGCGGTGCCGCCAGGAGCGGTCTTCTTTCTTGTGCAGCAGCGGAATCAGCATTCTGAGCGTCTCGGCGCTGTCGCCGACCAGATTCACTTCCATCGGATAGCGGATACTGATCATGCGGGCATTGATGTCGATCTGCACGCCGCGCGCCTGGCCTTCTTCGGGCAGGAATTCGGAATAGGGAAAGCTCGATCCGACCATCAGCAGCGTGTCGCAATCGGTCATCATCTCGTAGCTGGGCTTAGTGCCCAACAGGCCGATGGAGCCGGTCACAAAAGGGAGATCATCCGGCACGGCGGCTTTGCCCAGCAATGCCTTGGCAATGCCGGCCCCGAGCAGTTCGGCAACCTCAAGAACTTCGTTCGTGGCATGCAGCGCACCGGCGCCGACCAGCATCGCGACTTTTTCGCCGGCGTTCAGGATGTCGGCGGCGCGCTGCAGCTCCTCGGTATGGGGTACGTTGCGCGGCGCCGCGTAGCCGAGGCCCGAATGCACGGTGCCATGCTCGCGCGGCGGCTTTTCGGCATCCATTTCCTGAATATCGTTCGGTATGATGATGCAGCACACATTACGCTCGGCTTGGGCAATGCGCATGGCCCGGTCAACCATATGGCGCATTTGGGCGGGCGTAGTCACCATATGCACATATTCATGCGCGACATCCTTGAACAACGATGTGAGGTCGACTTCCTGCTGGTAGTTGCCTCCCAATGCCATCCGCTTCTGCTGGCCGGCAATGGCGACCACGGGCTGATGGTCGAGCTTGGCATCATATAAGCCGTTCAGCAAATGGATCGCACCAGGGCCTGAGGTGGCAAGGCACACACCGACCTCGCCGGTGAATTTGGCGTGCGCGCAGGCCATAAAAGCCGCCATCTCCTCATGCCGCACCTGAACAAAGTCGATCATATCGTTAGCCCGGTTCAGTGCGCCCATAATCCCGTTGATGCCGTCGCCCGGATAACCATAGATGCGTTTGACGCCCCAGTCAGACAGGCGCCGCAATAAAAAATCGCTGACGTTTTCTTTCATGTTCCGGCCTCTGCATGGGTATGGGGTTTGCAGTCGGTATGTCCGCAACCGCAGACATCGGCGCCGACGATGTTTTCGCAAAAGTCGCTGCAGTATTGTTCACCCGGTCGCGCCGGACAATTACAGCCGGGATGGGCGCATTTACGGGGCGTATTTTTATCGGGCTGGTCTTTTTTGGTGGTGGCCATGTCATTCTCCTGATCGCTTGTGTCTTTAACAGCTTACGTATCGATTTTGCGCAGTTATGTGCGCTAACGAGCTTATGCCAATATTTTTTTATCTGGCATGCGGCCGATCGGCTGATTAAAATGCCTCGGATTAGCCTTGAAAGATAAAAAAACTGCCGCTTACAAGACAAGGTAAATGCCATGAAAAAATCAGTCCTGCAGTTGTTTGTTCCGATATCGTGCGTTCTTGCGCCGGTTTCTGCCTGGGCGCATACGGGCGCTCATGATGTGATGGGATTCGTTCCCGGTTTCAGTCATCCCATAAGCGGCGCCGACCATGTGCTTGCCATGGTTGCGGTGGGATTGTGGGCCGTGCAGCAGGGCGGGCGCTCGCTATGGGCCATGCCCTGCGCTTTTGTAGTCATGATGATGGCTGGCGGCATGCTTGGCCTTGCAGGCGTGGCCCTGCCTTATGCTGAGCAGGGTATTCTGATGTCGGTGCTGGTTCTAGGCGCGTTGGTTGCCGGTGCTTTTGAGATGCCTCTGGCGTTCAGTGCGGGCATGATCGGTGTTTTTGCGCTGTGCCACGGTTATATGCATGGCGTTGAAATGCCATCGGCAGCCAATGCGGTTCCCTATGGTCTGGGTTTTGTGCTGGCGACGATATTACTGCATGCTGGCGGCATGGCTATGGGCGTTATTCTGAGAAAACTCAGCACGGAAAAAGCGATGCGTTTGGCCGGCGGTGCAATAACACTTGGCGGCATTTACCTGAGTATTGGCTGAATCGCACTCTTTAACCGATGATCAGTAGAACGAGGCTGCATAAAATGATAAAGTTCAAGATTTATCGTGGCCAGCCTTAAGGTTTTTCCGGTTGCCTGAATAGCCGATTAGAATTTTAACTATTACGACTCAAATTTATGAAAACGTTTATCTTTACAAGAAATCTCTTTTTTGCGGCTTTGACCGGCACTGTTCTGGCATTGTCTATGGCGGGCTGTTCGGATGATAAGGAAGAACAAAAGCCGGCCAGCGCCGAAGTGCATAATCCTTTTGACCATTCGCATGATGTGGTCGTGACCGATGTTCAGAAACATACTTTCGAGCATCAGTTTGCGGACCAATGCGTAGAGAGAGAGCTGAAAAATTCAATCAATAAAGAGTCCGACAAGGGACGGCTCGAAGATGCCTGCATGTGCATCGCGACTTTCTTAATGAAAGACTTGACGGCCGATGAAGCCAAGAAGTTTATTACCGAGCATAAAAGCACTCAGTCTTTGGTCATCAAGTATGAAAATGCGGCTTACCATTGTTTGCAGGAGAAAGCCCAGCCTAAAGGACCACAGTTGTTTAATAGAAAACAATAAAAGCTGATATTGATGGGGCGGACCAATCCGCCCCTTTAATGCTATGTTTTAGGCGATTATCGTAATAATCGTTTTTTCGGCCCATTCTTTCAGGATTGTCAGGCCGCCTTCCATGATCAGGGCCGGATCGGGATGATTGGCTTCCTGAGCCACTTGTTTTAAGTAATCTTCAGCCGTCAGCCCCTCATTTTCCTGAATCAGTTGCAGCAGTCTGTAAGTGATGCCCGTGATTTGGGAAAAATGCACTTCATCATCGATATTGCGGTAAACGATCAGAAATGTCGGCTGATCCGGCGGCACCGTCGGCAGGAAATCGGGCGATATCTGATGGACCGGATATTGATAAGCCAGCGGCCAGGCCAGCGGAGACAGGGCGATACGCTTGTGAAGCAGATTGTCGATGTCGTAGCGGCTATTGCCGACCACCTCCACTTTGGCTATCGCCAAGGCGGTTTCCACCCATTCGTAATGCGCCAGTTCGAGCAGAAACGGCAAATCTTCAGGGTTGTTGCGTTCGTTCTGCAGGTAATCGAGGAATTCTTCCGGGATCTCGGAAAAATAGGGCGATTGGCAGCGGTGGCTGGCGAAGAAATCCTGCGCCAGCCTGAACCATTGCGAGTCGTCGAGAATACTATGCAGTACCGGAAAACTGCTGGACAGGAAGCTCTCGACATTGTTGAAGAACAACTCGCGGTACATGGCCATGCGCTGAGCCTTGACATCGGCCGGCGCGGGATTGTTTTCGGGGTCCCTGATATAGGCGGCAAATTCCAGTTGTTTGGCTTTGAAGTCGATGCGGCCGGCGGTTTCAGGCTGACTGTTTTTCATGCTGACTTTTCCAGGCGTTTTGTATCAACCGGATGGTGCGGACTTCCTTTACCAGTTCTTCCAGAGGGGGAATGTTGAAATCCCGCTCCAGCAGCGTCGGGAATACGCCGTAAAGCTCGTAGGCTTTGCCCAGCAGCTTCCAGACCGGATCGATGATGTCGGCGCCATGCGTGTCGACCAGGAAATCCTCGGCTTCCACATAGTGTCCGGCGATATGCGCGTAGGCGATGCGGTCGGCCGGAATCGCTTTCAGGAAGGCTTCGGCATCATAGCCGTGGTTGACGCTGTTCACATAGATGTTGTTGATGTCGAGCAACACGTCGCAGTCCGCTTCTTCGACGACGGCGTTGAAGAAATCTATTTCAGACATTTCCTGGCCGGGCGCGGCGTAATAGGAGATGTTCTCGATGGCGATTCTTTGCTCCAGAATGTCCTGAACGCGCCGGATGCGCGAGGCGACGTGCGAGACGGCCTCCGATGTGAACGGCATGGGCATCAGGTCGTACAGATGACCTTCGTTGCTGCAGTAGCTCAAGTGCTCGCTGTAGAATTTGATTTTGTGCTCGGTCATGAAGTTTTTGACGTCACGCACGAATTTCTCGTCGAGCGGATCGGTGCTGCCTATAGATAGGGACAGGCCGTGGCAGACAAAGTCAAAGCGCTCGGTCATGGCCCGGAACTGCTTGCCCAGCTTGCCGCCTATCGTGATCCAGTTTTCCGGCGCGACTTCGTAAAAGTCGACGGCTTCGGGCGGGTTTTCGACGATTTCAGTTAAAAAGGATCGGCGCAGGCCCAGGCCGGCACCATGCACGAGATTTAGCGTTGTGTCCATAAGAACACCTGTGTTTTGGATTAAAGCGGGAGGGCACGATAGTCATGCCCTCTTTCTGCAGTCAGGACAGGTTATGCCTGTCCTCAAGGCTTATTCGCCGGCTGCGTCTTTAGGGCTGACTTTTTGCTGGCCTGCGCCTTTTTTAGCGTCCGTACCTTGCTGCATGGCGCCGCAAGAGCCTTCTTTGCCTTTCATCATGGCGCCGCACATGCCTTCCATGCCTTTTTTCATTTTGCCGCCTTCCATCATGGCACCGCACATGCCTTCGCCGCATTTGCCTTCCGCTGCTTTATTGGCGGGCTTTGCCGCTGGCTTGTTGCCGGCGCAGGCGCCTTCCACAGTTTTAGGCGCAGATTTCATCATGGAACCGCCGCATTTGCCTTCGCCGCATGAGCCTTCTTTCATGCCGGATTTGGCAGTGTCAGCCGCAGCCAATTGCATGTAGCCGCTGTTCATGTCGTTCATGGCGAAAGGGTTGGCTTCCGCATGGGCTGCAGTGACAGCCAGAGTAGACAGGACTGCGGTCCCCATAGCCGCTGCGAAAGGTGATTTATTAATTTTTTTCATATTGACTCCCGTGTATTATAAAAAATGAATCATAAGCATTGAGTGCAGCTTATGATATCAAGCACAAATGAACAAATGATGAATATCTGCTTGTCCAAATTTTGAACATCTAGAGACTATACAGTCTTATCTAAGTTCCTGCCACTGAGTTTTTAGCTAATAAGTCGTTTTATGCGGGTATTCGCACAAATCCTGAATGACACAGTTGGGGCAGAGCGGTTTTCTGGCGATACAGGTATAACGGCCGTGCAGTATCAATAAATGATGGGCATCTTTTTTATGCTGCCTGGGCACCCATTTTTCGAGCTTTTGCTCGACTTCCCGCACGTTTTTGCCGGGAGCAATGCCCGTGCGGTTGGCGACGCGGAAGATGTGCGTGTCGACCGCAATGACATGCTGGCCGAACGCGGTGTTCAGCATGACATTGGCTGTTTTTCTGCCGACGCCGGCCAAAGCTTCCAGTTCTTCGCGCGTTTGCGGCACCTGGCCTTCATGCCTCTCGAGCAGCTGCTGGCAGAGCGTGATGATATTGGCGGCTTTGGTTCGGTATAAGTTGATGGTCTTGATGTAGTCCTTCAGTCCCTCCACGCCCAGCGCCAGGATCGTTTCAGGTGTATTGGCGACGGGAAACAGCTTGGCCGTAGCTTTGTTGACGCCTTTATCGGTCGCCTGGGCCGACAGCACAACCGCGATCAGCAGTTCGAAAGGCGTCGTATACTGGAGTTCGGTCTTGGGCTCTGGGATGGCTTCGGCCAAACGATCAAAAATGGCGCGGCGTTTTTCAGCGTTCATAGCTTGGCCGGTTTCAGTTTGAGCAGAGCTTCTTTTTTCTTGCGCGCGCGTTCGGCTTTTTCGGCTTCTTCCAGGGCCAGACGCAGGCAGCGCGCTTCGTAGCGGCGCATGGCCCTTTGCCTTTGTGCGGATTTTTGCGCCGGCATCGGCTGCGGCTCTACAGGCTTCATGACGATGCAGTCGACCGGGCAGGGCGCGATGCACAGTTCGCAACCCGTGCATTCCGAAGCGATGACGGTATGCATGAATTTTGCCGCGCCCAAAATCGCATCGACCGGGCAGGCCGCGATGCATTTCGTGCAGCCGATGCAGTCTTCTTCGATAATGAATGCGACCTGTTTGGGCTTGTGCCGGCCGAATTGCGTATTGAGCGGCTTGGCCGGCACGCCCAGCAAATGCGCGATCTCGACAATGCCTTCGTCGCCGCCGGGCGGGCATTGGTTGATGTCGGCCTGGCCGCTGGCGATGGCTTCGGCGTAAGGCCGGCAGCCTTTGAAGCCGCATTGGCCGCATTGGGTTTGCGGCAGTAAAGCGTTTATTTGGTCAATCACGGTGTTTTCGTTCAGTTACTTTCCACCATCGCCGTGACGTCGTTTTCGGCCTTATCTATGCCTTTCAGCGCAAATTGCTCGGTCAGCCTGTCCTTGATCCTGGCCGTGAAAAACGGCGGCAAGGTCGGGCCCAGACGTACGTTTTTAACATTCAGCGCCAGCAGGCCCAGCGTCATCAGGATGGTTTTTTGTTCATACCAGGCGATATTGAAAGACACCGGCAGCGCGTTGAGGTCGGCAAGGCCCAAAGCCTGCTGCAGATCTTTCAGGAACACGACCAGTGAATAAAAGTCATTGCTCTGGCCGGCGTCCAGCAGGCGCGGAATGCCGTTGATTTCGCCGAAAGCCAGCGTGTTGAAGCGGTATTTGGTGTCGCCCGCGGTCAGGATCAATGTATCCTGAGGCAGTAACTCGGCAATCTGCGCGTAATAGCGGCGCTCCTTGTGGCGGCCGTCGGCGCCGGCCAGCACGACCAGGCGCCGGATGGAACCGTCCTTGATGCCGGCGGCAATCGGGTCCAGATAGCTATGCAGCGATTGATGCGCATAGCCGAGCGTGGTCGTGTTGTCGCTGAGCTGGCTGGGCGGCTCGCACTGGCGGGCCTGCTCGATCAGGGCGCTGAAATCCTTGCGCTGGCCGGGCTTGCGGTCGGCGATATGCGGTATATCGGGCCAGCCGACCATGCCGGTCGTGTAGATCTTGTCTTTGTACTTGTCTTTCTGTTGCTGGATGCTGTTGGTCGTGATCAGGATCGGTCCGTTGAATTTCTGGAAATCGGTCCGTTGTTCCTGCCAGGCATCGCCGAAATTGCCGGCCAGATTGAAGTATTTCTTCAGAGCCGGATAGGCGTGCGCGGCAATGGCTTCGCCGTGCGTGTAAACGTCAATGCCGGTGCCGGCAGTTTGTTCCAACAGGTCTTCGATATCGCGCAGATCGTGGCCTGAAACCAGGATGCCCGGTTTGTCCCAACTGTCGAAATAGACCTTGGTCGGGACCGGATCGCCGAAGCGCGCGGTATTGGCTTTGTCGAGCAGGGCAAAAGCGGCCATGCCGAGTTCGCCGCATTTCAGGTTCATAGCCATGAGCTCATCGAAGGAACTGTCGGCTTTCAGGCTGAAAGCCAGCGCCTCGTGCATGAAGGCATACAATGCGTCATCGGAAACATCCAGCACTTCGGCGTGTTCGATCAAGGAAGCCAGACCCTTCAGGCCGTATACCAATAATTCACGCAGGGCATGGCAGTCGGTATCCAGCGCAGGAATCTGCGTGACGCCGACGGCTTCGCCTTGGGCCACAAAAGCCGCTTCCGATACGTCCGTATAGTGCCAGGACGCTTCTTCGGGCACGGGCTCACTGAAAGGCGCGCCGTTCTTTTCTTCAAACGCAGCGTTGAACTGATGGCGCAGGTGGTTTCTGCGCTGTGCGGTCTCCTGTATCAAGGATACGAACACGGCCGGATCGAAATTGACATTGGTTACGGTCGAATACAGCGCTCGAGCCGTGAACCGGTCGTTTCTGGCATCGCGTATGCCCAGTTGCCCTGCGTGATGCGCATAAAACGACAAGCCTTTCAGCACATACACCAGCAAATCCTGGAGACTGGCCACATCCTCTTTCTTGCCGCAGATGCCGGCCGAGTCACAGGCAACGTTTTTTTTGGCTTCCTGACAGTGGTAACAAAACATATCTAATCTAACTCTCTTACTCAATTACTTGACGCGCATGCCCGGCTGCGCGCCTGCGTCGGGGTGCAGCACCCATATGTCTTTGCCGCCGGGGCCTGCCGCCAGCACCATGCCTTCCGAGACGCCGAAACGCATCTTGCGCGGGGCCAGGTTGGCGACCACGACCGTCAATTTGCCTTCCAGGTCTTCCGGAGCATAAGCCGATTTGATGCCGGCGAAGATGTTGCGCGTCTCATCGCCGATATCGACGGTCAATTGCAGCAGCTTCTCGGCCCCTTCGACATGGTCGGCTTTGACAATGCGCGCAATGCGAAGATCCAGCTTGGCGAAATCATCGAACTCGATCGTGTCGGCGATCGGCTCACAGGTACGGGCTTTGGGTGCTTCGATAGTTTTTTCCAGGCTTTCCTTGGAAGCCTCGATGATGGCCGCGATTTTATCAGGCTCAATACGCGTCATGAGCGGTTTGAAGTCGTTGATGACATGGTCTGTCAGCGGCTGCGCATCGGCCGGCCAAGCTTGCGAGGCGATATTCAGGAACTGTTCGGCTTCGGACGCCAGCGCCGGGATGACCGGTTTCAGATAAGCAGCCAGCATGCGGAACAGGTTGATGCCCATCGAGCAGACCTCATGCAGCTCGGCGTCTTTGCCTTCTTCCTTGGCAATCAGCCAGGGTTTTTTCTCATCGATGTACTGGTTGGCTTTGTCGGCCAGCGCCATGATTTCGCGCATGGCTTTGGCGAATTCACGCGCTTCGTAAAACGCCGCGATCTGCGTGTGCGCGTTCACGAATTCGGCGAACAGGGCCGGTTCCGAACAGTGCGCGGACAGTTTGTTGTCGAAGCGCTTCTTGATGAAACCGCTGCAACGGCTGGCGATGTTGACGACCTTGCCGACCAGATCGGAATTGACGCGCTGGCTGAAATCGTCGAAGTTCAGGTCGATGTCGTCGACGCCGGCGCTCAGCTTGGCGGCGAAATAATAGCGCAGGTATTCGGGATTCAAATGGTCCAGATAGGTCCGGGCCTTGATGAACGTGCCGCGCGATTTGGACATTTTCTCGCCGTTCACGGTTAAAAAGCCGTGCGCGAAAATGGCGCTGGGCGTCCTGAAGCCGGCGCCGCTCAGCATGGCCGGCCAGAACAGGGCATGGAAGTAAATGATGTCCTTGCCGATGAAATGGTACAGTTCGGCATCGCTGTCTTTGCTCCAGAAGGCGTCGAAGTCGATACCCTGTTTCTCGCACAGGTTTTTAAAGCTGGCCATGTAGCCGATAGGCGCATCGAGCCAGACGTAAAAATACTTGCCCGGCGCATCCGGAATCTCGAAGCCGAAATAGGGCGCGTCGCGTGAAATATCCCATTGCTGCAGGCCGGCTTCCAGCCACTCATCGAGCTTGTTGGCGACTTCCGGCTGCAAATGTCCGGATTTGGTCCAGTGCCGAAGCAGCCCGACAAAATCGCCGAGTTTGAAGAAATAATGGACAGAGTCTTTTTCCACCGGCTTTGCGCCTGAAACGGCGGAAATGGCGTTTTTCAATTCGGTCGGTGAATAGGTGGCGCCGCAGGCCTCGCAGCTGTCGCCGTATTGATCGGGCGCGCCGCATTTGGGGCACTCGCCTTTGATGAAGCGGTCCGGCAGGAACATGTTCTTGACCGGGTCGTAGGCCTGCGTAATCGTGCGCGAGGTGATGTGTCCGGCATCGCGCAGGCGTGCGTAAATCAGCGATGAAAAAGTCTTGTTCTCGTCGGAATGGGTGCTGTGATAATTGTCGAAAGCGACGCCGAATTCAGTGAAGTCGGCCAGGTGTTCCTTGCCGATCCGGGCGATCAGCTCTTCCGGCGTAATGCCTTCGCGGTCGGCTCTCAGCATGATCGGCGTGCCGTGCGTGTCGTCCGCGCAGACGTAATAACATTGATTGCCGCGTTGTTTCTGAAAACGTACCCAGATATCCGTTTGAATGTATTCAACCAGATGCCCAAGATGAATAGGGCCGTTGGCGTAGGGTAAAGCGCTGGTGACGAGAATTTTTCTATCCGACATAAAATTTAAATACCAAGCAGTACGAAGACAAAACGAACCGTGTATTATGGCATAAAATAGCACCGCTGCTGAATAACGCTGCGCTAAAATGTGCATTATATGAGAAAAGCGGTAAAATGGCTTCTATTCCAGAGTAAATTACTTGGTTATTTGCTCGTATCCTTACTTTCCTAACATGGAGCACAGTATGTCAAGCATTGAAAGGGCTGATGTAGAAAATCTTCTGAGTACGTTTATCGATCCGAACAATGGCACCGATCTGGTTTCCGCAAAAACGGTGAAGGCGATCGCAATCGATGGGGCTAACGTCAGCGTTAAACTGGAGCTGGGCTATCCTGCCAAAAGTTATATCGACGAGCTGAAGACTGGCGTCGAGCGGCACTTGAAAGCGCTGGACGGCGTAGGCAACGTGACCGTCGATGTTTCGGTAAAAATCATTGCGCATGCCGTACAGCAGGCGTTGAAGCCGTTGCCCCATGTCAAAAACATCATTGCCATCGCCTCGGGTAAAGGCGGGGTCGGCAAATCCACGACCGCAGTCAATCTGGCGCTGGCGCTGACGGCTGAAGGCGCGCAGGTCGGCATTCTCGATGCCGATATTTATGGTCCCAGCATTCCGACCATGCTGGGACTGTCCGGCTATCCGGCCAGCGAGGATGGCAAGACCATGATGCCGAAAGTCTCTTACGGCGTGCAGACCAATTCCATCGGCTACCTGGTCGACGCCGACCAGCCGATGATCTGGCGCGGACCGATGGTAACCAATGCCTTGCAGCAATTGCTGAAGGATACTAACTGGAACAACCTTGACTACCTGATCATCGACCTGCCGCCCGGCACCGGCGATATCCAATTGACCTTGGCGCAGCAGATTCCGGTCAGCGGCGCGATCATCGTCACGACGCCGCAGGATATCGCCCTGATCGATGCCCAGCGCGGTCTCGGCATGTTCGAGAAAGTCAATGTGCCGGTGCTGGGGATCGTTGAAAACATGAGCATTCACATTTGCAGCAACTGCGGCCATGAAGAAGCCATTTTCGGCGAGGGCGGCGGCGCGGCCATGGCCGAAAGAAACCGGGTCGACTTTCTGGGCTCGCTGCCGCTGGATATCACGATCCGCCAGTTCGCCGATTGCGGCCGTCCGACGGTCGCGGCCGATCCCGATGGACGCCCGGCGCAGATCTACAGGGAAATCGCCCGCAAGGCCGCAGCCAAGCTGGCGTTGAAAGCCAAGGATTTCAGCAGTAAGTTCCCTAATATTGTCGTGCAAAACACTTGATTAGGCAGTGCAAGGCTGAACACTGGCTTGGCGCTGGCAGTTCTGCAGGGTACACACCGCATACCTTTCGGATTTTCTCGGCTCTGAAAAGGTACGCAGTGCGTACCCTACGGCTGAATGCCGGCTTGGCGTTGGCCGTTGGCTGGTTGTTTCCGCCTTGCGCCCGACTATCTGTCTGTGTGAAAATTAGTCTTTTTAAATCAATTAGGTATTTGGTAGTTCATGAGCATTAAGTCGGACAAGTGGATACGCCGCATGGCGGAAGAGCATGGCATGATCGAGCCGTTTGAACGCGGTCAGGTCAGAAATGCGGAGCAGGGGCGCGTCATTTCCTACGGCACATCCAGTTATGGCTATGATGTCCGGTGTTCTGATGAATTCAAGATTTTTACGAATATCAATTCGGCCATCGTCGATCCGAAAAACTTCGATTCGAACAGTTTCGTCGATGTGAAGTCCGATGTCTGCATTATCCCGCCGAACTCGTTTGCGCTGGCGCGCACGGTCGAGTATTTTCGTATCCCGCGCGACGTCTTGACGATCTGTCTGGGCAAGTCGACTTATGCGCGCTGCGGCATTATCGTCAATGTCACGCCGCTGGAACCGGAATGGGAAGGCCATGTGACGCTGGAGTTTTCCAATACCACGCCGCTGCCTGCCAAAATCTATGCTAATGAAGGCGTTGCGCAAATGCTGTTCATCGGCAGCGATGAAGTGTGCGAAACCTCATACAAAGACAGGGGCGGCAAGTATCAAGGGCAGACTGGCGTTACGTTGCCGAAAACATAAGATTACGGTTGGTATTGGGCGTAATCCCATCCCCATCAACTTGAGCAGATTGATTATTGACCACGAAGGGCGCGAAGTCGTAGGGTACGCATTGCGTACCTTATTGAGGCCTGATTTGCTGCTGACGGTACGCGATGCGTACCCTACAGGCTGTGTTCTTCGTGGTTTTTTTACGCTCACTGGACTTTTAACGGCGCCTCTACCCTGGTAGGCGGCATCTGCACGAAGAAACCTTTTTCCTTAAGGCTGGCGATAACCTTGCCGGCATCTTCCCGGGCCAGCTTGCGTTCCGGCGATAGTTCGAGCTCCATGACGAAAGCCATTCTTCCGAAGCTGTTGAACAGCATTTCCGGCACTTTCGAGAAATCGTCTTTTTTATCGATATACAGATAAAGGTCTTCTTTTTTGAGGCTTTTATAAATGAAACACTGCATGGCATTAAACGAAAATGAATCAAGACAGCTATTTTAACTATTTTTGGTTAGAATGGCTTATCCTTAATTCATAATCGCACCGATGGCTAAAACCTCCTTCAATCCCGATACCTTCTACAAACAGGCCTGTTACTTTGAAGCGTCGCTGATCATAGTCGCGGTCATTCTGGGCTGGATTGCCGGTATCGATCCTTTTGAAAACCTGCGCTTTTCGGAAAGCGCAATCGCTTACGGCATATTGGGAACGCTGCCGTTATTCATTATGTTCGCGGCGCTGGAACAGTTGCAGATAGATTCCCTGGCGCACATCAGACGATTGTTGGTTGAAACCTTGGGGCCCGGGCTGCACCGTTATCACTGGGCCGATGTGTTTATGCTGGCGGCGATTGCCGGCGTATCCGAAGAGATTCTGTTCCGCGGCGTGATTCAGCCCTGGATAGAGTCGTCGTGGGGCATGACCGCGGGGTTGATCGGCAGCAATATCATTTTCGGGCTGGTGCATGCCGTGACGCCGCTTTATGCGCTGTTGGCGGCGTTGGTGGGGCTTTATCTGGGCTGGTCTCTCGATTACGGCGGCGACAGAAACCTGGTGACGCCGATCATCATTCACGGGCTCTATGATTTCCTGGCTTTTATGGCGCTGATTCGCGCGTATAAGGGGCGTCAATAGTCACATCGATAAAAGACTCGGCGATATAAGGGGTCTCCAGCGGGACGGGCTGGCTGATCCAGTAACCTTGTGCGTAATCAATGCCTAAGGCTGCGATTTTGTCATAAACATCCTTGTTTTCGACAAACTCGGCGATCGTTTGCTTGCCCATCAGATGGCCGATCTCATTGATGGACTTGACCATGGCCAGATCGATTTCATCGTTGCAGATATCCTGGACAAAAATGCCGTCAATCTTCAAATAATCGACCGGCAAGTTTTTCAGATAAGCGAATGAAGACAGGCCGCTGCCGAAATCATCCAGCGCAAACTGGCAGCCGCTTTCCTTGAGCGTGGTAATGAACGTGGTCGCCATGTTCAGATTGGAAATCGCCGCCGTTTCAGTGATCTCAAAACAGAACTTATGGGCTGGAAGGGCGTAATAATCCAGCTGCCGCGTGATGGAGCCCAGAATGCCCTCGCTGCCCAGGGTATGGCCGGACAGGTTGATCGTGCACAGCGACAGCTGAGCCAGTTGATCGGGGTTATCGGCAAGCCAGGCGAACGTCTTCGCGATAATGTACTGATCGATTTTCGGCATCAGGCCGTAGCGTTCGGCTGCCGGAATGAACGCGCCGGGCGGGATCAGGGCGTTATTGTCTTCTATTCTGACCAGGATTTCATAATGCTCGCCATCCTGTTCGCGGGTGCTTTTGATGTGGTGTTTGTAGATCCGGAAATGATCTTTATCGAGCGCTTCATTGAGCTTGGCGATCCAGTGCATTTGCCCGGAGCGTTGCAGGATTTCCTCGGAGTTCTTCTGATACACATAAACGCGGTTGCGCCCCGCATCCTTGGCTGCATAGCAGCAGGCATCGGCGATCATGAGCAGGTCGTTGAGCGAGTGGAATTCCTCGTCGATAGCGATTAAGCCGATGCTGACGCCGATGCGGAAACTTTGGCGCTCCCAGCTGAACCGGTAATTGGCGATGATTTCGCGCAGCGAGTTGGCCAGCCGCTCGCCTTGTTCGATCGTGCAGTGCTCCATCAGGATGCCGAATTCATCGCCGCCCAGCCTCGCCAGCGTGTCGCGTACTCTGACTTCGTGCTGCAGCAGCGTCGTGACCTGCTTGAGCAGTTCATCGCCGGCGGTATGGCCGCAGGTGTCATTGATGATCTTGAACTGGTCCAGGTCCAGATAACAGAAGGCAAAATTGCCTTCGCCGTGGTTTCTGGCTTTCAGAACACGGTTGAGCCGGACTTCAAATTCACGGCGGTTCACGAGTCCTGTCAAGGGGTCGTGCGCGGCCTGGTAGGCGAGTTCCTTCGACAGGCGCCGCGACGCCGTGACATCGCTGAATACGAGGACAACGCCTTGTATCTGGCGGTCCTTGTCAAGGATCGGGGCGGCGGAATCCTGAATCGAGTATTCAATGCCGTAACGGTTGATCAGCAGCGTATCGTGGCTGACGAATTCGGTCTCATGGGTGGCCAGAACGCGAAAGACCGGATTGGGCAACGGTTTGCGTGTAATGTCATTGTAGATATTGAAGACTTCGTCGATGACGCGGCCTCTGGCTTCAGCTACGCGCCAGCCGGTCAATTTCTCGGCAACCGGGTTCAGGAATTCGATAATGCCGTTTCTGGAGGTAGTGATGACGGCGTCGCCTATGGACTTTAACGTAATCAGCGCGCGTTCTTTTTCCCGCCTTAATTGCTCTTCAGCCTGCTGGCGATCATTGATTTCCTGACGTAATTTAGTCGTGCGTTCCGAGACCAGGTTCTCGAGCCGGTTGCGGTAGTCATCCAGCTCCTTTTCAGCCGCCTTGGCTTTTAAAACATTATTGATGGTGACCGATATCAGTTTCAGATACTGGCCGCTAAGATCCTTGGTCAGATAATCGGCGGCCCCCATTTTGAGCGCCCTGACGGCAATATCCTCGCCGCCGCCGCCGGTCACGAAAATGACCGCGGTCGTCTCGGGGATGAAGGGAAACAGGTCGAAGGCCGTGCCGTCGCCCAAGCCGTGATCGGCCAGGATGATCTCATAGTCGTTTTTTTGCAGAGCCTCGATCGCTTCCGCCACGGAGCTGGCAATGTCATAGTCATAAGGCAGATGCTCGCGTTTGACGAAGCGCTCGAAGCTCATCTGGTCGGTCAGGTCATCTTCGACTAATAACAGTTTTATGTCTGCCATGAGACTTATTTTTTTAGGGTCCAGTAGGAACTGAGTACCTGAATTGCGTCGATGAACTGATCGTACTCGACAGGTTTCAGAATATAGCCGGAAATCCCGAGGTCAAAGCTCTGGTTGACATCCTGCTGCTCCAGCGAGGAGGTCAGCATCACCACGGGGATGTTTTTGAAGGCGGGATGGCTCTTCAGTTGCTTCAGGCATTCGTGACCATTCATTTTGGGCATATTGATGTCCAGCAGGATCATGCAGGGCAGCTCTTCGTCCGAAGTTTCCAGATAATGCAAGGCTTCTTCACCATTATGGACCGTAACCAGTTTGTTGACGACGCCGAGTTTTTTTAGACCGCGCTTCACGGTCATGATGTCGACTTGATCATCTTCAACGAGCAAGATGGGTTGCATGCTATTCATATTCTTTTCTTTTAGGTATGGTAAAAATAAATGAGCTTCCTTTTCCTACTTCCGACTCAAGCCAGATTTTGCCGCCCCACGTCGTGACAATTTTCTCTATCACACTTAAACCGATACCTGTGCTTTCTGACTGGTCTTTAGGTTTTAAAGTTTGAAATAATTGAAATATTTTTTCCTGATATTTTTTATCGATGCCGGGACCGTTGTCGGTTACCGAAAATTGCCAGTCATGATCTTGTTCCATGCAGGTGACCGAGATAATACCTTTGTCCTTATCGTTATATTTGATGGCATTATCCAACAAGTTTTGAAAAACCTGAAACAGTCTCAGCCGTTCACCGATGATGACCGGCAAATCGGCTTGAATATGCACTTCGATGTGCTCGGGCGGAGCGATCAGGCTGATTACTTCGGCCAGCAATTGCGAACAATCGATCCGCTCTTCGGGCTCCGCAACCCGGCCGACCCTGGAGTATTGCAGAATGCCGTCGATCATGTCGTGCATGCGTCTGGCCCGATCGCGCAGCAGGGCCATTTGCTCGCGGCCGTCTTCGTCAAAAGCGTCGGCGTAATCCTCGCAGATCCAGCCTGAGAGCTGGTTGATGGCCCGCAATGGCGCTTTCAGATCATGAGATACGACGTAGGCGAAATGCTTTAATTCTTCATTGGCGCTATTCAACGAGGCGGTGCGTTCTTCAACGCGCTGCTCCAGATCCGCATTCAGGGATTGTATCTGCACCTGGCTGCGCTTCATTTCCTCGATCAGCAGGGTATTTTCCAGCGCGATCGCCGCTTGCGCGGTCAATAATCGGGTCAGTTCGATTTGTTCGCGCGTGAATGCGGAGGTGATCAGGTTGTTTTCCAGGTACAAGACGCCCAGGACATGCTGCTGCTTCAATAACGGCGCGCACAGTATCGATTTAAGGTGCTGGTGTTGTACCGTATTGTCGGCGATGAAATCGCCTTCGCTGGTAGCATTGTCGATAACCAGCATTTCAGCGGTACGGAAGACGTAGTTGACGATGGCCATGCTTAAGGTGTCAGTGCTCAGGTTCGAGTCGCCTCGAAGTTGCACGTCGACGAAGCCATGTTTGATGCCTTTGGCCAACACAACCAGGTCTTGCGGTTCGGCGATGAGCAGATAGCCGGTTTTGGCGCCGAGCCGCTCCATGATCGATTGCAGAATCGCGCTTAAAAGACCGTTCAGGTCTTGCTGCTGCGTGATGGTGCGCGTCGCCAGCAGCAGGTAATTGACATCGAGCATCTGCGCGAGCGAGGTGTCGGCGGACAGGCCCTCATCGGGCTGAAAGGTAATGGCGTAGTTTTCTATCAGCTGCCTGACTTTGACTTCCGCGCCGCAGTCATGGTAATGGCCCGCTGCCCGGTTTAAATAGTAAGTGGCATAGCTATGCCGAGATTCTATCAGTATCTGGCCCAGCCGCTCATTCAGGAAGCCTTCCAGCAAGGCGAAATGCTGCGGTTTGCACAGGTCGATCGCATCGAGACAGTGGCGGCGCGTTTCGCTGAAATCGCCGGCATGGTTGGCCTGCTCCATCAGCATGAAGGTCAGGTAAGGCTTTAAGATCGGCCCTAGCGCGGCCCAGGTTTGCACCTGTTCCAGGCAGAGATCCAGCATCTCTTGCTCTTCGGCTGGAATGACCTTATGAAGTCTGAGTCCGTTGACATAGCGAAATACATACCACAGGCGATTGAGGATGTTGTCGCTCAGGCCGCGCAGATAAGGTTCCGCCTGGCGCAGATAGTCTGCCGCCTGTTCATAATCGCCCAGGTAATAGCTGCTGATGCCTTTCAGGGAGTAATAACCGCCTATCGAAACGACGTGTTTATCGGCCTCCCATTTGCTGAGTTTGGCCGCTATGTCCTGCTCGCTCAGGGGCGTCCGCCCCGTATTCATCATATCCGCCCAGCCGGCCAGCGCGCTTTCGGCCAGCCCCAGGGACAAGGATAAATTGAATTTGTTGGAAAAATGGATGCATTCCTCGGCCACGTCGATCACTTGCCGCAAATGAGCGCCCTGATGGATCAAATGCCAGATATACGGGCCGTAGGACAAGCCTGCATTGTATAAGTCACCGCAGTTTTTGCCGCGGTGAATGTTTTTCTGGCATTGCTCGATAATATAAGCCGAATCGCTGCGGTTATGCATATTGGTCCATAAAATGCCGTTAATGCCTTTGGTTGCGCCAAACGTGTCGGGATAGCGGTGCGCCAGGGCCAGCCCCAGGTCTTCATAGCGGAAAGACAGTTCATACTGGCCTTGGCGCTGCAGATACAAACCTACCATTGAAAAACCGTAAATGACCGATTCATCAACGCCGCCGGCCAGACAGTTCTGCGTCGATTGAATGGCTGATAAATAAAGCTGCGGCACCATGCCGGCCAGATAATAATCGGGAATCAGCTCGCTGTAGATGCCGGTTTCAATTTGAGTAGCTCTATCGCTGCTGGGTTCAATATCGAGGATTTTCTGCCAGATATCCGTATCGCCCTGATGGATCTGTTTGATGATCGCGGCCGCCCGCTCCAGCGCCAGATCATCATTTTCGGGAATGGCGCGGTTGAAATAGGCCAGGCCGCGATTGCCCAGGGCGATGGCCTGTTCGAATTTGCCCATCGAGGACAGGCCGGTCGTCTGTTCGTATAAACAGTCGATGCGGTCGATATCGCTTTTTGAGCGGCTGATCAGCGTGTTAATGATCTGCTCCGATTCCGGCTGGTTGCCCAGGGCCATTTCCGTCCTGGCCAGGTATTTGTGCAGTGAAAACAAAAATTCATAATCTTTATCCCAGCTGTCTTTAGGGTAAAGACTCTTGCTTTGATGGAAAAAGTAGTTGGCATTGTCCATCGCCAGCGCTTTCATGGCCGCGATGCCGGCGTAGTAATTGAATTTCGCCTCTTCAATACGGCTTTCGGTGCTTTGATCGGGCTCCCGGCCGTTAGCCAGGTGTTCGACAATGGCGAACAGATTGGGCAGGGTTTCAAGGTCGGCGTTTTCGGGAATGGCGCTGATGAGCGCCTTGGCAATCTGCAAATGTACGCGCTGTTTCTTGTCGGCATCGAGAAAGCTGGCGGCCGCCGCCTGGACCTGGTCGTGGAAAAACAGCAGCTGGTCCTTCTCCCTGAGTAAAATGTTGCTGTTGAATGCCGGCGTCAGGGCATGATAAAGAACCGGCAACGTCATGGCCGTTGTCAACGCCAGATCGGATGCATCAAACCGCGCCCCAAGGCTGGCGGCAATGCTCAGTAGTTCTCGAACGCGCTCCGGCAGCTTGGCAATTTTGTCTTTGAATAAGTCCAGCGCCGAATCGGGAATGGCGGTATGGCGCAGTTGTTCGTCATCCCATGTCCAGGCGCCGTTCTCAGTCAGGTGCAAATGCTTGTAGGTATGCAGCCAGCGCAGGCTTTCATTGACGAACAGCGGATTGCCGGCCGAGGTCTGGTAGATGATTTTCGATAAGTCTTCGGTTCTGGACGGATAGGTGTTCAGGATATACGCGGTCATCTGGTTGACCTCGTTAAGCCCCAGCGCATCGAGACGGATTTCCTGCAGCGGCCGGCGCGCCTGTTTGACTCTGTGTATCAGGCGCATCAGCCGGTGACTGCTGTCGACTTCGTTGTGCCGGTAGGCGCCTATCCAGAACAGGTATGGATAGTCCGTGGCATTGTCGAAAATCCGCTCGAGCAGGTCGAACGTGGCGCCGTCGCACCACTGCAAGTCATCGATAAACAGGGTTAAGGGATGCTCTTTTGAAATCAGGCTGGCCAGGAATTTTTCGGCCGTGTCATTGAACCGGTTGCGCGCTTCAATCGGCGGCAGGTCCGGCACTTCCGGCTGAGGACCGATGATCAGATGCAGTTCGGGAACCAGATCGGTGATCAGCCGGCCGTTATCGCCCAGTTGCTCGCTGATGCGCTGGCGCCAATAGGCGATACGTCCCCTGTCTTCGGTCAGGAAAGTTTTTATCAGATGGCTGAAAGCCTGGATCAGCGTGCTGTATGGGATATGCTTTTTGAACTGGTCGAACTTGCCGGACGTGAAATAGCCGGCATGGGCAACGATCGGCAGCTGCAATTCCTGGATCAGCCGCGTTTTGCCGATGCCGGACAAGCCTGAAATCAGCGATGCGCGGAACACGCCGGCACAGACTTTGCTGTACTCGTCGAGCAGTTGTTTTTTTTGCGTCTCACGGCCGACCATTAACGAAGGAATCGTAATGCGGTTGCTGTAATCCTTCTGCTTCAGGATGAAACTGTTGATGTTCCGGTTTTGTTGCATTCCCCGTAAACAGTATTTCAGGTCCACTATCAAGCCGGCCGCGGTCTGGTAACGTTTTTCGGGCGCTTTTTCCAATAGCACGGCGACGATTTTGCTGATGATTTCGGGGACGGCCGGGTTTAATTCGTGCGCGAATGCCGGTGTTTCGGCAAGGTGCGAGTGAATGATGGCAATCGGATCCTCGAACAGGAAAGGCGGTTTGCCGGTCAGGCATTCGAAGAACAGCATGCCCAGCGAATACAGATCGGTCGTATAATTGACCGAATGCTTGATCCTGCCGGTTTGTTCCGGCGACAGATACGGCAGCGTCTGTACGCGAAAATGATCTTCGTAGATAAAATGGCTGAGCTGGTTAATATCCAGCACCCTGATGTCATCGATGATCTGGACGGCCAGCGTTTCCGGTTCGATCAATATGTTCGTCGGTTTTATGCTCTTGTGTATATGCCCGGCCTTATGGATGGCTTCCAGCTGCTCGGCGATGGCGATGATAATGTTAAGTGTCGTGGTCAGATCGGGAGCCGTCTGGGTTTCCAGCCAGCGGCTCAATGGCTGGGCCTCAATATACGGCTGTATCAGACACAGGGTGTCGATAGCGGGATGATAGAGTTCGGGAATAATGCTGTGAGGCAGTTCAAGTTCGCTGAGCTGGTTGATCTGCTGGCGTATGTAGGAGGCTGCATCCTCGCTGCAAAATTGCGGCCTGATTTTCTTAACAGCCAGCAGTTTGTCCTGATTATCCAGGGCATACACTTTGAACACGTCGGCATGCATGCTCTCGCCCAGTTTATCGAGGATTTTATAATTTAATAATGTTTTCATTGCAGCGGGCTTAGCCAGAAAAATTACGTATATGGACTATAGCACTTTTTGCGGAATGTAAGCTTGTGTTAGATACAAATGTAAGCCTATGTAGTTGGGTTTGCTATCATTTGCCATTTATTGACCTAATCGGGAAACAAAATGCTGGACCGAGTTGAACGCGAAAAATCAAAATCCGATCTTATCCTGCCTTGGCTGGCAGTCATTGTCATGTTTGCCATGCTGGTAGCTTATATCGTTGTCTGCCATATCTTCGGGGAGCAACTGCAACAATCTCTGCCGCAAAATCAGCGGGAACTGATCAGAACGATTTTATATGCCGTCGCCATCATCACTTTTCCATTGACCAATCTGATACGGCATATTCAAGTGCGGCTGAACCAAACCATGCCCGGCGATGATCCTAGCAAAAATCGTTATCTGCTAACTGTTATCGTTTCAATGGCATTGGTTGAAAGTGTGGGAATCTTCGGTTTCGTCATGTTCATGCTGGGCGATGATTTCAATACGCTGTATATATTTACCGGCCTGTCGGCATTGGGCATGTTCTTGTACCGGCCGAAACCGGATGAGTACTCTGCCATTATTGAGGAAAGAAACGCGCGAAAACATCAATAATTTACCGGCTGATACGGCGCGCCTGTACTAAATGCGGCTTATGTCTTTTCCGGCACGCTGGCCTAATGCTTCAGATGGCGGCTTTTAAATTCAAACAATTAATCAAGCATAACGGTCATATCCGTTATTTCTGATATTTGAGCGGGGGTGGCCAGGATTAGTTCCATACGATGGTTAATGAGGCGCATGGAGCATGAGAGGGGATGACGCTAGCCGGCAAGGGCAATCGCCCCTGCCGGCAATCGGGATTATGGCTTGATTTCGTCGTAGTTGCGCTGGAAATTGTGGCCGTAAAAGATTTCGAACATCTCTTTTTGCAGCTTTTCCTGGATCTCGTCTTTCTGATCGTCCGATAAACCGCTTTCCTTTTCGAACAAGTAATTTTCCAGTTCGGTTTCCTTCAGCATCATTTTGGTGTGGAAAATATTTTCCTGATAGACGTTCACATCTATCATCTGATAGCTTTCCAGCGTGTCTTTGGCAATATAGTTCTGGATCGACGTGATGTTGTGGTCGATATAATGTTTCTTGCCGGAAATGTCGCGCGTGAAGCCGCGTACTTTATAGTCCATGATGACGATATCGGACTCGAAGCTGTGGATCAGGTAATTGAGCGCTTTCAGCGGCGAGATCTGGCCGCAGGTCGACACGTCAATATCGGCGCGGAACGTACTGATGCCGTTATCCGGGTGGCTTTCCGGATAGGTATGTACGGTGATATGGCTTTTATCCAGATGCGCCAGCACGGTATCCGGCAATGGCCCTGGAGACTGGCTGTTCATGCTGGGCGGCGGCGGCAGGTCGCCTTCCGAAATCAGCATCGTCACACTGGCGCCTTGCGGTTCATAGTCCTGATGGGCAATATTGAGGATTTGCGCGCCGATGATTTCCGCAACATCTTTAAGGATTTGCGTCAGTCTATCGGCATTATAGGCTTCATCAATATACTCAATATAAGCCTGCTGCTGCTCGGCGGGGGCATAACATACATCGTATATATTGAAACTTAGAGACTTCGTTAAATTGTTAAAGCCTTGTAATTGCAACTTTTTCAAAATGGTTAAACCTCGATAACTTCAAAATCATGGGTGATTTCCACCTCCGCCTTGCTCAGCATAATGGATGCAGAACAATATTTCTCCGCAGACAGCTTGACTGCCCGCTCGACCGCTGCTGGTTTTAAATCACGGCCTTTTACAACGAAATGCAGATGAATTTTGCTGAACACGCTAGGTATGGCATCGACCCGTTCGGCGGAGATTTCCGCCACGCAATCAACGATGTCATGCTTGCCTTTCTGCAGAATCTGCACTACATCAAATGATGAGCAGCCGCCCACCCCCAGCAGGAGCATTTCCATTGGCCGTATGCCCATGTTGCGCCCGCCGTGATCAGGCGGGCCGTCCATGACTACAGCATGGCCGCTGCCGGATTCACCGACGAACATCACTCCGTCAACCCATTTGACTGTCGCTCGCATTTTTTTCCCCGGTTAAAAAAATGTGGCATAGAGTAGCATATAATATGCAATTGACAGAGCTTCAATGTTGATTTTTTTGTTAAAATCCTGCACTGTTATTAAAGGCGTACATATAACATGGATATTGAATGAGTTTTGAATATGACACTAATTTCCCAAGAAAACTCCAATAAAAGGGCGTTGGAGCAGTTTTTAAATCTTTGCCACAAAAAAAAGTACCAGAGCAAAGCCACGATTATCAGGCCCGGAGATCCGGGGGACCGGCTGTATTATATCGTGGAAGGATCGGTCAGTGTCTGCGTGGAAGATGACGATGGGCATGAGCTGATTCTGGCCTATCTTAACAAAAATGAATTCATAGGAGAGATTGGTGTTTTTAAGGGAGTAGAAACGAGGAAAGTCACTATTAAAACGCGCAGTGAATGCCGGTTGGCTGAAATAGGCTATGACCGTTTCCGCCTGGCGCTGAAAAAAGAACTGCTTGAGTATGCGCCTGATCTGCTTTTCATGTTAGGCGAACAATTATCAGGCCGGCTGCTGGCCGCCAATCGCAAGTTCTGCGATTTAGCTTTCATGGATGTGGAAGGACGAATCGCCCGGACTCTGCTGGATCTTTGCAAGGAGCCCGATGCCATCACCCATCCCGATGGCATGCAGTTGCACATCACGCGTCAGGAAATCAGCCGCATCGTCGGCTGTTCAAGAGAAATGGCCGGGCGCGTGTTAAAAGAACTGGAGGATAAAGGGCTGATCAGCGCGCACGGCAAAACGATTGTTGTGTTTGGTACGCGTTAAGGCGCGAACAAGTAAAGGCGGCTCGGCAGGCCGCCCTTGCAGCAAGGTTATTTAGCCGCTACGGAGGCCGCAACGCCTTTAAGCCGGGCTCCGGCGACCGGCTCTTCAGCCTGACCCATGCTGTTCAAAAAGACAAAAGGCACGGAAACCAGCGCCATGCCTTTATTAATCTGTATGGCAAAATGCAAATGCGGGCCGGAAGTAAAGCCGGTGTTGCCGGAATAACCGATCAATTGCCCAGCAGCCACTTTCAGGCCCGGATAGACCTGGGCTTTATCTTCTTCCAGATGGGCATAAACCGCCATGGAGCCATCCGCGTGCAAAATCCTGATGCTATTGGCTTTTGAGCTATAGGTTTCGTCAATGCCGCCTTTATAGAAGTCATTGTCGACTTCCATGACCATTCCTGCTTTGGCTGCGTAAACAGGCGTGCCTATCGGCATGGCGATATCGATAGCATATTTGTTCTGCTCATCGGTATGGCTGAAACTGCCGCCAAAGGACTGCGAGATTTGAAACGAGGCATCAGGCGCAATCGGCGGCAAATAGCTTTCCCTGGCCGTGTACTGTGGCAAAGGGCTACCGGGCGTGTAACGGTATTGAAGAGCGTATCCCGAGGATTCTTTTTCATTGATGCCGCCTACTTCAAAAAGTGTATCCGATTCTCCCGGCGCAATAACAAAACGCTGAGGCAGTTCAGGCGTCGAGCGGACGTTTTTCTGTTCGGCAAAATTGACTTCGACTTCCACGGGCCCTGCATAATCGTTGCGAACATAATATTTTGGCTGTCGTCCTTCGCCGGATTTCAACAGCCAGACCCGCTGCTTGCTCGCCACCTTCATCTGCCTGACGGTTACCTGTTGACTGGTCTTGGGCGGCTGATCGGTAAAATGCCACGTACCTTGCTCATCCTGAAATTTATAAAGTTTTTTGCCGGCGGCATTAAATGAAATGAGCGCTGACAGCATTAAAATTAGTAATCTAAATCTCATTTTTTAATCGGGGTCAAAGTCTATTCTCTGTCCGTAAGAGTTCTTTAATTTTTGTAAGTTTAAAAATGCAGGGTCCATGACTCAAACAGTAGTTCGGCCTTCGCGGCCGCAAATACTTTATTGGCCTGAAAAATCAATAATTATATGTACTTATATTTGTTTTTTAACATAAAAATGTAGGGCATGAATAAGCAATAGTACTGATTATTTTGTTGATAAGTTTCAGCTATGATCGCTATACACAAGTATTCCCAGCTGAGCTCGGGTGAGCGCAAACATAACACATGCAAAGGATAGTTATGATGGAAATCAGAGTATTTTCTGAATTGGCATGTCGATTTTATTTTCGTACAAATTTGTTAATGATTCCCAGGCAAACAGGTTAATTGGGCCGTAGCGAATTGAGAGTCCAGCAAGTGCCGGGTTTATTTATAAGCATCTCTTTTTTTGCGTTGTTATTTGAAGCTTAGTAGTAGAGCGAAAGACATGTCAGTCTTTTACCATAAGTATCTGAACTTAAAGATAGTGAAGTGGCTTTAACGAAACGTGAGATTAAATATGAATGCAAATTTGCAAATTTTGTTTATTAGTACGGATCATTATTATCGGGGCTTGCTGAAAGGCTACTGCCATGCGCAGCAATTTACTTTTCTTGAACTGGCCGATGCTGTAACCATCAATAAAGAAGTCTTTAATAACCACCTGGATCTGATTATCCTGGATATGCAGTGGGCTGTATCTTCATTGAAAAAAGAAGACTGGTTAGTATTGCAAGCGATGAGCTTCGCTCACCAGATACCCGTGTGCGCATTAGGGGACAAGGACTATAGTGATGCACTTGAAAGTAAACCGGACTCATGGATAGAGGCTTTTTTTGATGAGCAGCTCATTGTTGAACAATTGGATGGCTATCTGCTGAAGAAATTCATCCAGCATGCTCATGTGCACAGTGAAAGAAGGACTCAGGAAAGGCGCTCCACGGCCGATCGAAGGGCATCTTATCGGGATGCATCAGGGCATCTGTTAGAAGCGGCACAATATGAACCGATGCCGAAAAATGGCAATGGCGATCACGGCACAGTCGGTCCTTTTCAAATTGATCGGCGCTTTAAAACTGTCTCATTGTATGGAAAAAACATTGACCTTACCCGCAAGGAATTCGAATTGTTCGAACTGCTGTCCAGGGATGTTGATCGCGTGCTAATGGCCGAAGAAATCATTCAGCATCTCTGGCCCGGAAATAACCGCGCGACAAAGTCGGATCTTTATCAATACATGCACCTGCTGCGCAAAAAGATTGAAAAAGACCCTGATAACCCGCAATGGATTCTGACCGTCAAGGGCTTCGGATACAGGCTTGATGTGAGCTCTTCCGCTGAAACAAAAGCCCCGGAAGAAAATTATGACAATCTGGTCACATGGCCAGGGACAGCCATTGCCCCTGTGGCCCAATAAAAACCTGCTGAAAATTAAATTGCACGGGCATAGCATGTGCTGCCAGCGAATTTATCTGCCTGATAGATTGGGCTCAGGATAAATATTAGCCTGCGATCGAGCATCATATTGCTCGAGAGACAGGCTGGATGATGAAGCGGGTTCGTCGGCGGCGCTAAATCATGTTCAATCCGGCGGAACCTATCAAATAGGCCAGGCCTCACCCAGCGATCTTCGAGTTCAAATTGCTTGCCTTTATCATTGATCGACTTTCTCTATTCCTTTCATTTACGGCAAAAAACAATTTAATGCTTCAACAACCTGTCTTCGAATTGAGGCGGGCTGACAATTTGGGGCGCAAGAACTCCTCACGGGTACATCATGCTCAGCAAAGCCCTCAATATCAATAGTTCGGACACTTTTATGCGGCAATCGTCCCGTAGTCACTGAATTCGTCAAATAGTTGGGCTATTTTTTCGCAATCTCTGCTCAGGCCTAACTTGTCGAAAAGTCGTAACATCAAGTGTTGATTGAATTTCTTACGTTTCCAGGAAGCAATGGAGATCACCGTTTCCTGTGTCGTCTGTTTCTGACGTCGATCTTCAAGCTTCAAGAGATTCAGCGCTGTTAACGACGCAT